>JAYVGK010000272.1:0-6120 GCA_043772215.1 Acidimicrobiales bacterium
GGTCGCGTCCTGGTCCTGCTGCACGAACACCTGCACGCCGGCGTCACTGATGGCGAAGAGGTGATCGAACATCGGGTGCGTCAGTGCGGTCGGGTGAAATAGGTAACCGATTTCGACGTCGATGGTGCCGGCCGACTTCGGCCGCACGATGAAGAAGAAGGCTTGGTCGGGTGCCGTTCCGAAGCACAGCGTCGGCGGCATCAGCGCGAACGTCGAGCGCCAGCGCTCCTCCTCGGTGAGGTCGGGGAACACCGGCATCAGCGCCTTGGTGGTGGCGTTGAAGCCACCATCGATGTGCGTGTACCCGTTGGTGCGGAAGATCACGTTGGACGACGGCGTCCACTCCACCGGAAAGGCAGCCAGCTCGCTGGGGCAAAAGTCTTGGATGGTGTGGTGCAGCTTGTTGGCGTGGTAGCCGTCGTTGAAGTTCTCGAACATCACCTTCCAGTTCCACGGCAGGTCCGTGAGTATGAACGTGCCCGGACACACGGCAGTGTGCAAGTCGTAGTTGGCAAGGTACGGCTCGTATGTGGCCAGGCTCGGGCCGAGGGGCTCAGCGTCGAGGTTGAAATGTACGAACACAAAGCCCTGCCACAACTCCACCTTGAGCGGCGGGAGCGGAAATTCCTTCTTGTCGAAGTCCTTGGTGCGTTCCATGGCCGGTGCACCCAGCAGTCGCCCGCCAAGATCATATGTCCACAGATGATAAGGGCACGTGAACTTGGTACAATTTCCCTCGTCGGCAGCCACCTGCATGCCGCGGTGTTGGCAGATGGCCGAGAATGCACGGACCGAAAGATCCTTGGCCCTGGCCACGATGATGGGCTCGTTGTTGACGGTGGCAGTGAAGTAATCGCCCACGTTGGGGATACGGCTGACTCGCCCCACGCACAACCACTCCCGGGAGAACAACACCCCCCGTTCGAAGTCCAAGAACTCAGGAGAGGTGTAGATGTCCGGGGGCATGGTGAGCGCTTCCGACACGTCAACCACGGACCGATCAAAGGAGGAGAGAAGCTCGGAGGTGAGGATGCTCATACGGAAAATGGCCCTTCGGAGGTTTCGTCATGCAGCAAGAATTTGCGGATCTTGCCGACACTGGTGCGTGGCAACTGGTCTACGAGGGTGATGTCACGGGGACGTTTCACCTTTGTCAAGCGTTCACCACACCATATGTGTAATGCCCTGATGTCAGGGGGCGCAGCCGGATCGACGGCGACTACGAACGCCACCGCCACCTCGTCTCGTAGTTCGTCTGGGCGACCGACTACGGCCACTTCTAGGATGCCGGGAAAAGCGGCGATGACTTGCTCCACTTCCACCGTCGATACATTTTCACCGGCCACCTTCAACACATCACTACGACGACCCTCGAACCAAAACCGTCCGTCGTCACCACGATGGGCACGGTCACCGGTCAGAAACCATTCACCGCTGAAGTTGGCGGCAGTGCTGGCCGGGTCGTCCAGGTATCCGGCGAATAGCGTAACCCCCGGTTCGCCGCCCACCACGATCTCGCCATCACGCAAATCCACTCGGCATCCCAACGTGACCCGACCCATGGAATCTGGAACTGGGTCATCGGCCGGTTCGCTCAATACCGCCGGGATGGTCTCGGTCATGCCGTAGAGCTGACGTGGCCGACAGCCAAGCAAGGAGCTCAACGTCTCGTGCTGCTGATGGGTGATGTTCATGGCGTACCAGCAGTGCTGCATCGCCACGCCAACAACGGGGGCGGCGCCTCGACTGAGAATCATGCGGATCGGCGCGGCAAACAGACTGGCGTGGGTGACTCGGTGGCGGGCGGCTTGGGTGAGAAACCCGCTCGCCGAAAAGGTGTGCATCAAGGCCACTGATGCTCCGGCCCAGATGGCCGAGGCAATGCTGTAAAACTGCGCGTTGGCGTGGAACAGCGGCAGCACCACGAGCTGTCGATGTTTCGGTTCGAGACTGCTGGCGGCGGCCATCGTGGCACCGGCAAACGCATAGTTGGCCTGCGTGATCTCCACCCCTTTGGGTGTGCCAGTGGTGCCTGATGTGAACATCACTGCGGCGCGATGAGTCAAGGTCAGTAGAGGCCACACCGTCTCCTTCGTCTCGCCGAAGATGCTGAGTACGGTGTCCGATTCATTGACCTCGATCACGGGCATGAGCTTGATGAGCTCACCAGCGTTCGTAGCTGCTCGGCGGTACGTGGAAGCTCGTTGGGTGGCACAGAAACCCACCACCGGCTGGGTACGTCTCAGATGCCCCGTCAATTCGGGTTCTGCGGCGAGAGGATCAGATGGCACCAACCAGGCGCCGAGTCGGATGGTGGCCAGCCAGATGGCCACGAAAGCCGGCGAGTTGGTGAGTGCCACACTGACAGCACAGCCCTCGCCCACACCGTGTCTTCGTAACAGTGCGGCGCATCGTGCCACCAGGCCATCGAACTGACGATAAGTCCACGTATGAACACTTTGATGAGCCTCATTCTGGGGCCCCTCGAAGATCAAGAATGGATCGGCGGGGGCACGATCGACCGAAAGCTGCCATGCGTCGGCAAACGTGACGGCGTCCGGCCAGTCCGTCACGGGCGTCAACCGCCAATTCCGTAGCCGCCACCACCCGGGAGATCCAGGCGCACATGGTCACCGGGCTGCAACGTGATGCGGGCCTGCGTGGTGACGGCATCGCCGTTCACCGTGAATGATCCAGCCGCCCCGGCGTCACCACCAAAAATGCCCTCGGGGGCGATGGCCAACCGTGACGTGACGGCATTGAGTTGCCATGTTCGCTCGGTGTCGACCGTGAACTCGATGGTCTGACCCAGACCGCCAATCTGATGTCCGCCACCGCCACTGCCGGCGCGTAATTCCTTACGATGGAAGTAGATGGGGGCCGACGCCTCCACCACTTCAACCGGCACAGCGGCGATGCCTGTAGGAAATGAGCAGGCCGACAGCCCCGCCTTGTGGGCCCGGGCACCGACCCCTCCAGCGTAGGTGAACATGGCGGTGATAAACGGTTTGCCGTCGGGATGTTGTCCGCTGACCTGCATGGTCCATACTGCGCCGGAGCCTTCCGCCATGGACTGCTCGGGTTTGATCTGAGACAGCGCCTTGAGCAGCGCATTGGGTAAGAACATGCCCACCACGTGGCGGGCCGTGCACGGTTGCGGTGATACGGCATTGACGATGGAGCCCACCGGTGCTTCCACCAGGATCGGCGCCAGACTGCCGTGGTTGTTGGGCAATTCGGGATTGAGCACGGCACGGACCGTGAACGTGGTGTACGCGTGGGTGTAGTTCTTGACGACGTTGATGCCCGATGCACTCGCACCCGACGAGCCTTCGTAGTCGACCAAGATCTCACCGGCCACCGGATCAACTGTAATTGCACATACGATATTTATCCGGCTCCCATCGGTGAGGTCCAACTCTGCTCGGGCGCAGTAGGTACCAGCGCGAAGTTGGCGGATACTGGCCCTGGTGGCAATCTCGGAGCGGGTGATGATTTCGTCAGCCAGAGCCTCGATGTCGTCGAGTTGGTGACGGTTGCACAACGACCGCAGCCGCTGCGCGCCAACTTCGCCGGACGCCATCTGTGCGTGAAGATCGCCGGCCATGTGGTCTGGTTGTCGAACGTTGGAGAGGATGAATTTCCAAACATCGGTGTTGCGCTGCCCGGCGATCATCAGCCGACAGATGGGGATCCAGAGGCCCTCTTCGAACACGTCACGGCCCCCCGCTCCAATGCCGTAACCGCCCACATCGGTGTGGTGGATGGTGGAGCCGAAGAACGCAATGACCCGCCCGTTGTGGAAGACGGGATAGAGCACGGTGACGTCGAGCAACTGGCCCGCTGTTTTGTAGGGATCGTTGGTGATGAGTACATCACCCTCGACGAAGGAGTCGGTGGGGAACTCGTCGAGCATGGCCGAGGCGGCGCGTGCCAGAGAGTTGATGTGGCCCGGGGTTCCCGTCACCGCTTGGGCCACCATCCGGCCCCGTCGGTCGAACACTGCATTGGCCAGGTCTCCGGCCTCTCGCACAATTGGAGAGAATGCGGCGCGCTGTAGCGCCCGGGCCTGTTCGTTGACGGTGGCAATGAGGCTCTGCCACAGCACTTCGAGTTCGATTGGATCGAAGACGTTCATTGCGGGCTACTCCAATCGGCGATGAGTGATCCGTCGACGGCCACGGTGACTGTCCAGTGGGGACGGATCACCGCAGTGGTCTCACGTTCTTCCACGATGGCCGGACCGATGATGCGTTGGCCCACCCCGAGGTCGGTGCGGCGGAACACTGGCGTTGGCACCGGCGTGGTCGTTCGATTGAAGCGCACCAGTCGATGTCCGTGGGCGTCACCGTGGGTAACGCCCACCGAGGATGAGGGTTCTACCGGGCGGGCCGCTGCAAACGCAGACAGCCGCCATGTGACGGCCTCGATGTCGACATCGGGGATGGTGAGGCCGTAAATGCGCCGATAGTCATTCTCGAACGTTTCCACTACTTGGGCATCGGTGGCGGGCCATATGGCACCCTCACCCAGCCAAAGGGTGATCTCGTTGCCCTGGCCGAGGTAGCGGGCATCGAGGCCGTAGCGAAACTCGATCTGGTCGGGACGCACACCGGCGGCACTGAGGACGCGAGTGCCTTCCACGCGCAGCTCGTTGAGCAGCGCGTCGCGATCCGACGCCGCAACCGCGACCAGCGGACGCACCATACTGCGGGCCAGGTCGATCCGTACCGGCGTCACCAGCGTGCCGAACGCTGAGAGCACACTGGCGTTCGTCGGGAATATGACCCTGCTCGATTCCAACAGTTCGGCCACTCCACACGCATGGATCGGTCCGGCCCCACCGAAGGCCAACACCGTGACACCACGCAGATCTTCACCCTGTTCCACGGCATGCATTCGCGCTGCGGCCGCCATGTTCTGGTTCACCAATTCGTGTATCCCGGCGGCGGTGTCGCCCGCTGTAAGACCGAGTTGATCGGCAACGACTCGAAGCGACTGCTCATTGGCATCCAGGTCCAGTGGCATGTCGCCACCGAGGAAGTACTGTGCATCGAGCAGCCCGAGGAACAGGTCGGCATCGGTGACCGCAGGCTGATCGCCGCCCTGTCCGTAACAGGCCGGACCGGGGGCCGCCCCCGCTGATTCAGGACCGACTTTGAGTAACCCCAGGTGGTCGAGCCGAGCCAGGCTGCCACCACCGGCACCAATCTCGACGAGATCAACGGATGGTACCGATACGGGGAAACCAGAACCCTTTTTGAAGCGGTACATACGAGCCACTTCGAAGGTGTTGGTCAGTGCTGGTTCACCGTTGATGATGAGACACGCCTTGGCGGTGGTGCCTCCCATGTCGAAGCACAGCAGGCGGTCCTCGCCAAGGCGACGCGCAAACCAACTGCCGGCAAGTGCGCCGGCCGCCGGTCCGGACTCCACTAGGCGGACCGGCGAGTGCGCTGCATCGTCAGCCGCCACCACGCCACCATTGGACAACATCATCAACACCGAACCACCGAAGCCCTCGGCGACGAACCACTTCTGCAACTCGTCGAGGTACGGTCCGATGATCGGCATGGTGGCGGCATTACATGCGGTGGTGATCATGCGCGGGTACTCGCGAATCTGAGGCGAGATATCACTGGAAATGCACACGGGCACACCCAGCGCTCCCCGTAGGTGCTCGGCAATCACTCGCTCGTTGGCGGGGTTTGCGTAGGAGTTGATGAGACACACACCAACCGCTTCGACATTGGCGCTGCGCAGTTGCTCGGTGATCACTGTGAGCGCAGCCGCCGTGGGGGAGTTGACCACGACACCGAGAGCATTGGTGCGCTCGGCGATCTCGAACACTCGATCACGAGGTACGGGCGGAGCCGGGAACTCGATCTGTAGGTCGTACATGTCGTAGCGATGCTCGTCGCGTATCTCCAGCGTGTCGCCGAAGCCCGACGTTGTGACGATACCGGCCCTACCGATCTTGCCCTCGATCAACGCATTGGTGATGAGCGTGGTGGCGTGCACGATTGGTTGGGTGATGTGGGCCGGTTGCACTCCGGCGGTGGCCAGCACCTGGCGAACTCCAGTGCGCACAGCATCGAGTGGGGCGTGCGGGGTGGTGAG
>JAYVGK010000273.1:0-3776 GCA_043772215.1 Acidimicrobiales bacterium
CATGAAGGATCGGGGATAGATCTGATACACCACACCCGATTGCCACCAAGGGATGTCCATGTCCGCATGTTGCTCAACCATACCAGCGAGCGTAGGCGCCCTCTAAGCCGTCACCGCGAACGCCTCGATCAAGCGGTGCAGCAGGGCGCGGGGCCACCACTTGTTGTTGTCGGGGGTGGTGGCCAGGCGCACCACCACCAATTCTCGGTCCGGCACCACCACGATGTGCTGACCCTCGTATCCGTGGGCCGCAAATGACCCTGGGTATGGCCACAACCACCAGTGACTCCCATATCCGTATGCTTCATCCGCTGGCGTTGGCGTGGGTGTACGGGCTTGGTCCACCCATCCTTGGGGCAAAATCCGTCGCCCGTCCCACACCCCATCGAGGCGATAGAGCTCGCCGAAGCGGGCGTAGTCGAGCGCCGATGCGTACATGAACGACGAGCCGATGAACGTACCGGCAGTGTCGAAGCGGATGGTGGCAGTGGTCATGCCCAAGGGCGCAAACAGTCGCTCATTGACATATGCACGCATACCATCTGCACCGCCGCCGACGATGTCGCCGACGATGCGACAGATGATGTTGGTGGTACCGCTGGCGTACGCCCACTGAGTTCCTGGTGGATACTCCAGTGGCATGGCGGCTGCGAATCCAGCTACATCGTCCTTCCCTGTACCAAACAACATCTCCACCACATCGGAGCTCTGACTGGCGTACTCCTCCTCGAACCGCAACCCGGAACGCATGTTCAGCAGTTGCGCCACAGTGATTTCACGGCGTGCATCATCGGCCCATTGCGCAACGGGCGCGGGAGCGTCGATGTCCAGCAGACCGTCGGTCACCAGAAGCCCCACAATGGCCTGAGTCACTGACTTGGCCATCGACCAGGACACCAATGTGGTGTGCGCCGCAACATCAGCGCCATAGCGCTCCAACACCACCTGCCCGCGTTGCATCACCAGCAGCGCCTTGGTCTGGCCGATCCCGTCTGGTTCGTTGACGAAGGCGTTGGCAATGTCGTTGGCCACGGCCGAGACCGTGCTCGCAGAAGCGCCCGCACTCACAGGGGAAGGTCTCCGGTGGCGCTACGGGTGGAGCCGTGATCTTTCCACGCCGCAATGGTGCGCTGGGCGATACGCATCTGATGGATCTCGTCGGCGCCGTCGGCAAAGCGGGCCCAGCGCGCCTGTTGAAACATATGGGCCAACGGGGTGTCGGTGGAGTACCCGAGCGCACCGTGGACCTGGATCGCCCTATCGATGATGCGGTTCAGTGAGTTGGCCACAAAGTGCTTGGCCATGGACACCTCGGACGTGAAATCCAACCCGTTATCGATCTTGTAGGCAGCATGCAGCACCATCAACTTGCACTGATACATCTCCATCGCGGAGTCGGCAATAAGCCATTGGATACCTTGTTTTTCGGCCAGTAGACTGCCGTGGCTGAAGCGGTTCAGGGAGCGGTCCACCATCATGTCGAGGGCCATCTCGGCCTGGGCAATCCAGCGCATGCAATGGGCCAGGCGGGCTGGGCCCAGTCGGTATTGGCCCAAACGATGGCCCTGCCCCCTACCTCCCAACATGTTGGCGGCCGGTATCCGCAGGTCCTCGATCACAATTTCGGAATGACCGGACGACCCATGCATCGTCTCCACTTCCCTCACACGATTCCACCCATCACTGGGGATGTCTACGATGAAACCAGTATTGGCGGCCTGCGGCATGTCCGGGTCATCCTCGGTACGGGCCAACAGGATGGCGAACGACGCCCGAGATGCGTTGGAGATGAACCATTTGTGGCCGTTGGCCACCCACTCATCCCCATCTTGATATGCGTGCGTACGGATTAGGGTGGGATCCGAACCGGCCACCTCGGGCTCGGTCATGGCGAAACAGCTCATGGTCCGGCCATCCACCAGCGGGCGCAGGTACTTCTCCTTCTGCTCATCGGTGCCCCAGTGCAGCAGCGTATGCATGTTGCCCTCGTCAGGCGCCTGACAATTGAGCACCCACGGCCCATAACTGGAACGCGCTGCTTCGGACTGCACCATGGCCAGTTCCACATGACCGAGCCCCATACCGCCCCACTCCTTTGGCATATGAGGTAGCCAGAGGCCTTCGGCCTTGGCTTCTTCTCGCAGCGCCAGCAGTGCCTTCAAACGCTCTCTACCGGTGAGTTCGGCCAAAGCGCCTTCGGCCGGTTTCACCGTGGTGGTGATGAAGTGCCGGACCCGCAGACGGATCTGCTCGACCTCGGGGCTGAGCGTGAAATCGATGGACATGGCGGTGAGCCTGCCCGGATCAAGCCGATTGGTGCAAGCGTGCGCTCACCGCTCGTCGAGAGGGGCCCGAATTGCGTCCACCGCAACGTGTGCTCCAATAGACGCCAAGGCAAACTCGCCGCCTTCGGACTCGCTGCACTCGCCTCAGGCCAGGCCGATGAGGTCGAGGATCCCTTCGTCGAAATGAAGTTCCTCACCCTCGGGCATCACGATGACCTTGTCGGGCGCCAATTGCGTGACGAAGTCCTCGTCGTGACTCACCAACACAATGGTGCCTTCGTAGTGTTGGAGAGCCGCCAGTACTGCTTCCACCGATGGCGGATCAAGATTGTTGGTGGGCTCATCGAGCAGCAGCAGATTGGCCTTGCCGATGATGAGTCGAGCCAATGCCAGCTTGGTCTTCTCGCCACCACTGAGCGTGCCCGCATCCTGATCAGCCACATCGCCGGTCATACCGAAGTGGCCCAGAATCTTGCGCAGTTCCGGGTCCGTGACGCCCTTGCCGGCGGCGCGCAGATGCGAGATGACCGACACCCCCGCCTTGATGTCCTCATGCTCTTGGGCATAGAAGCCGAGCGTGACGTTGGCGCCCTGTTTGACCTGTCCAGCGTCCACGTCGTAAATGCCGGCAATGGATCGCAGGAGCGTGGTTTTGCCAGCGCCGTTGAGGCCCAGAATGAGGAAAGTCTTGCCTCGCTCCACGATGAAGTCGATGTCTTCAAAAATGGGTCCATCTTCGAATCCCTTGGTGAGACCCTCCACCCGCAACACAATGTCGCCAGCTCGTACGGGGGGCGGAAAGCGCACCTGGATCTTGCGTCGCTTGACGGCCAACGCTTCGGGACCACGCTGGCGGGTCATGACCTCGATGCGCTGCGTGAGGGCCGCCCGCTTCTTGGCGTGTGTGGCATTGGCCTTGCGGAAATTGTCCTTGGAGCGTTCCAACCGGGCCACTTCCTTGCCGAAGTTGGCCGACTCGCGGGCCCGCAACTCCTCACGCTCCTCGCGTTGCACCAAGAACTGGGAGTAGGTGCCCTTGTACAATTCGATCTGGGCATTTTCCAAAGCAATGACGCGATCGATGGCGGAATCCATGAGGTCGATGTCGTGTGACACCACCAAGATGGTGGCAGGCGACGCTTTCAAGAAGTTCACCACCCACGTTTTGGCATCGGCATCGAGGTGGTTGGTGGGCTCGTCCAGGATCAGTAGATCACCGCCGGCAAATAGCAATCGGGCCAATTCCAACCGACGTCGTTGCCCCCCCGACAGGGTACCCACCTCGCGTAGCAGTGCCTCGTCGTCGAGACCCACACCGGCCGCCAATCGCTCTGCGTCGGCCTCGCGCTGGTAACCGCCGGCCTGGCGGAATTGCTCCTCCAACGACGAGAACCGCCGGATGGCTTTGTCGAGGCGCTCGTCGGCACCGTCGATGCCCGCACCCATGTCGATACCGGCCTTCTCGATACGGATCTGCGCTTCTTCAATTTC
>JAYVGK010000274.1:0-1882 GCA_043772215.1 Acidimicrobiales bacterium
GTCGAAAACCACCACTACCGTCAAGCGATCCTCGAAGACGACCACCACGGTCAAGTCAGATGGCAAGACAACCGGTAAGACCACCACCACGGAGTCCACCAAAACCACCGCCGTGGCCAAGAGTGGATCTACCACCACCTTGCTGGCCAAACCCGCAGGGTCGAGTTCCCCCACCACGTCATCGCTCCCAGGCAAGCCCGGCGCCAAGGTCATCCTCTACATCCCGGGTGCAGGTCGAGTGCTCGACCTCGGTGCGGCGGAGGCAGCCAAGCTGGCGGCCGGAGGAAAGGTGGAAGCTGACGTTCGCGGTGCGGCGGGCCTCGCAGCTGCTGGTATCGGGTCTGTCATCCTCGATGTCACGGCCGCCAACCCCACCGTGGCGGGCAAGGTCACCCTCACCCCCGTGGCCCCCGACTATGCCCGAGCCATCGTGTCCGCTGCCGCCACGTTCGTGGCCGGACCCACCACCGTCACCCGGGTGGCGGTCCCCATAGGCCGTGATGGTTTGGTCCGTATCGACACCACGCCGGGACCTCAAGGTCTGGCGGTAAACGTGGTCGGTTGGGTTGTCAGTGCTCCTGCCGGCACAGTGGAGCCGTCGGGCACCATCTTGGAGCCGTGCAAACTCATCGACACTGCCACCGGCGTTGGTGGCCTCACCGGTCCGGTCACGCAAGCCCGGCCGTTCGATCTCCCTGCGTCTGGCATTGGAAAAGTACCGCTACCCACCAATGCCGTCCCGCCAGCGTTGGTACTGGTGGCGGTCACTACCAGTGGCGCCACCGGGCCGGCCGAGTTACTTATCGTGCCCACCGGTCAGCAGTCACCCGCCCTCACCCTGTCAGCAGCGGGTGGAAGCTCCCCCGGAGCCGTATTTGCCATCCCTGTGGGCGCCGATCCTCGGACGTCATTCTACGTCAACTCGGGTTCGGTGAACCTGTCGGTGGAATTGATTGGATGGTTGGATCGCGACGGGATAGCCAAAGGCGCAGGGCCCTGCTGAAGGATTGGGATGGGGCTAGGCCCAGGCGGTTACCAGCCACTGCTATTTCCCTCGACGGAGCAACACCGTCGTGCCATGCAACAAGTCGTCGTTGGTGAGGCGCCTACCTGGCCCCACCCGTTGACCGTTCACGGTGATGGAGTTGTTCTGTAAGAACTCGCGCGCCTCGCGGTTGCTCTTGGCCAATTGGCCGGTTACCAGTATCTCCACCAAATCCATTCCGCCGTCCGCCAACGCCATGGCATCGAAGCGGGCAGAAGCCACATCGGCAAACACTTCGGACAGTGTCTGCGCGTCAAGGGTGGTCACATCGCCAGTGAACAGAGCCTTGGCCGCCGAGTTGGCACGTTCACATGCCTGTTGGCCGTGAAGCATGGTGGTGACCTCGTCGGCCAGTGCACGTTGAGCCACCCTGGCCCCAGGGTTGGCTACTGACTCGCGCTCGAGCTCGGTGATCTCAGCAGCCGTCCTGAACGTGAATGTTCGAAGGTAACGGGGGATGTCGGCGTCGTCGGCATTCATCCAAAACTGGTGGAAGGCATACGGGCTGGTGCGATCGGCAGTGAGCCAAATCGCTCCCGATTCACTCTTGCCAAATTTGCCCCCATCGGCCTTGGTCAGCAACGGCGTCGTCAGCGCATAGGCGTCACCCCCACCATTGCGCCGAATGAGATCCACCCCCGAGACGATGTTTCCCCACTGATCGCTGCCGCCCATCTGCAGGGTCACGCCATGGCGGGCATGAAGATGGTGAAAGTCGTAGGCCTGCAACAACATGTAGCTGAATTCTGTGTAGGAGATGCCGTCACCCTCCAAACGGTTGCGAATGGAGTCTCGCTTGATCATCTCGTTCACCGAGAAGTGTTTGCCCACATCTCG
>JAYVGK010000275.1:0-12213 GCA_043772215.1 Acidimicrobiales bacterium
GCGGGCCGGTCTGCTCCACTGCCCGACCTCGATCGATGGCGTCTTGCACCGACGCAATCACCAGACGCTCCCCCAACTCCGCCACCCGTCGATCCCGGAACTCGATGACCTCGGCGAAGTTGTGGCCCGTATCCACATGCATGATGGGGAACGGAAACCGGCCAGGGCGAAACGCCTTCTCGGCCAGGCGCAGCAACACTATGGAGTCTTTGCCGCCGGAGAACAGCAGCACCGGGCGCTCGCACTCGGCCGCCACCTCCCGGAAGATGAAGACCGCCTCGTCCTCCAGTGCCCGTACCGACAGATCCGCAACCGACTGCTCAGACATGCAGACCGCACTCCACTTTGGCGCTCCCCGCCCAGCGACCGGCCCGAGGATCCTCACCGTCGGCTGGCTTGCGAGTGCACGGCCAACAGCCAATGGACGGATAGCCCTGCGACAACAACGGATGCAATGGCACCTGATGGTCGGCGGCATATGACGCCACGTCTTCGTCGGTCCAGGTGGCCAACGGATTGACCTTCACCAGACCACGCTTGTCGATGGTGACAACGGGAGCGTCGGTACGGGTGGTGGCATCCACGCGACGGACCCCAGTGAACCAACCGTGCTTGCCCGCCAGGGCCCGCTCCAACGGCTCCACCTTGCGTACTGCGCAACATCGCTCGAGGTTGGTTTTCCAGAGCTCATCGGGCGCCACTGTGGGCTCCATCACCCGCAGTTGCATCCCGGGATGCTTGACCTTCATGGCCTCCACCGTGGCCCACGTTTCGGCGAAGTGGTACTGCGTGTTGAGGAACACCACTTCGAGCGTAGGGGCCACATCCAGCGCAATGGACAGCGCCACCGTGTCGGCCATCGACGACGCAATACACAGGTGCTCCACCCCCACCCGCTGCACTGCCCACGCCACGATTGTGGAGGCCGGGGCGTGTTCCAATTCGACATTGACTTGGTCGAGTTCATCGGAACTGAGTAGTGCAGCAGGGAGCATGACGCAAAAGGCTACATTATCTATCGGGATGTAGGAATTAGGTCCACCCACACCGTGTGACTGGGGGTGGCCCGTGGTCGGTTCACCTGGGTCCGGGTCAGGCGACCGTGAATGAGGTCCCGGTCCACACACGGTCAACGTCGGCGGCAAAGGCACTCTGGGCGATCTGAGCCGCAGTGAACACCAGCCGCAGTTCATCTCCCAAGCGAGTGACTCCCGGCAACAAACCGCTGATGTTCACCATTCGAGCCCAAGACAGATCAGCGCGCCCTGTTGGTCGTGATGCCGGGCGGGCAGCCACAAAGCCGGTGAGTGCCAACACGGTTTCCAGGGGAATGAGATTGGTGGCGCCAATGGCCTGGTCGATGAACACCTCGGCCACGTTGTCCCACACCACTGCCGTCCAGTCGATGCTGGACGAACCCGGCGCGCCGACGTCGACGCGTACGGCCAAACGGAAGTTGGTGCCCGTGTCGACCGCCCCCCGACCCAACGTCACCGAGTCCTGCAAAGAATCCACAAGGGCTGATTGCGGTGCCACCCACAACACCCGCCCCATGGGGACGAGCGGATCCACAATGGGCGCTGGTGCCCCCGCCGCCGGCTTCGGTGGCAGCAACGGCGGGGGCGCCCACAACGCCAACTTTCCCTGATGGGCGTGCAAGCCCGTCAGCGAAGCCACCAGCGACGGCGCCATGTCGGAGCGCACCACCACGGTAGGGGCAATGGTGGACGACGCCCCTGCTGGTTGATCGTTGGTGATGCTGATCATCTGCAGCGGCGGGCGGGTGGTCTCGAGACCAGACAGCGGCGTTGGCGACGCCAATCCCAACACCGATCCGAGCATCTGAGTACGCATGTCATCCAGACCCAGGGTGGTGAGTTGATTGAGGTATCCCCCGATCTCGGTGATGTTGCGCGGGGCGGGAATGCGAGAGGGAATCACGCTGCCCTCCAGGGCAAGGCGACGCAAGAGCATCAATTGCACATCTTGCACCTCGGGCGAAGTGGAGGAGCGGATGACTTCGGTGAGTGCAGCCAGCACTCCATCGATGGCGGTTGAACTCGGGGTATCAGACATGGGGAATCTCAGCTTCCTGGCGTAGTGACAAAGATGTCTGCGCGACGCAGGCGTGGGAATTGGGTGGACTGGCCCGACAGGGTCCCCCCCACCGCCGCCGTGACCACGATGGTGGCGTCGGCGAACTTGGTGTCGAGGCTGGCCCTCACCTTGTCGCCTCGCTGGCCCGCCAGTGTCTGGTTGTGGGCGGCGGTGCCTTCCGGCGATGCAAATCCTTTGATGGTGATGGCCTTGGCGCCTGCTGCTTTGGCCTTGGTCACAAACGCTGTGATGGCATCTTTCTGGGCGTTGCCCAAGCCCTCGTTGGTTTGATCCACGATGTCGGACTTATCGAAGTTGAAAAAGATCGACAATGGATGTCGGGCATCAGAGCCGGGAAACACCCCCGGAATGGGGGCAGGCGTGGGAGGCGGATCCGGAGTGGGGTTTGGCTGGGGATCGGGTGCAGGATCCGGCTTCGAATCGGGTTTGGTATCGCCTTTGCCTGCGTCCTTCTTCTTGGCATCACCCGTATAAATTGACACCGCTGAATCCATGGCCTTTTCGGCCAGTTTGGTGGCCGAATCGAGGGCATCCTTGCGGGCTGATTCGGCAGTATCAAGTGTCTTGCCGGTGAGGGTGCCCAGGTTGGTGGCATTGGTAAGTGCACCTATATCAAAAGGCTTGCCGAACTCCACTGCCTTGGCCGCAATGGCCGAGGCCAGGCTGGTGTCAGCGGCTACCGGCGACATGTTGAAATTGGTGATCATCGGGGTCATCGAGGTCAACGCGGAGGGGCCGGTGAGTCCTGCCGTCAACGTGCCGGTGGGCATCTGTACGGCCGCAATATCTGGTGCAGTGTCGCCGGGTGAGTCCTGCCAGTTCCAGAAACGGGTGAGGTCGATCTTCTCTGCCGACGAACAGTGACCGAGCACTGCTTCGCCCAAGACTCCCTTGGTGGGCAGCGCAATGGTGGATCGGGGTGGTTCGAACCCGTCCACGTGAAATCGCATCAGTGAGTCCTGCAGCATGCCGGTGGTGATGCGCTTGTGCGTGGTGCGTTCGATTTCATCACTGAGTGCAGTGGGGATCATGAAGGGCAGCACCATGGCATTGCCGTAGTAGCCGAGCACGTTGTTGGTGATGCACGACAACAGCGGGACCGACTCCACTGGACCGCCGTCGCCCAGCGTTGGTATTCCAATGCAATAGCGCTCCAGCAGAACCACTCGCTCCTCCGGTGTGAGCGACGCATACACGGCAATGCTGCACGTCATAGTGTTGCGCATCACCCACTGCAGCGTCTTCTCGATTTCCAGTAGTGCGCTGTAGCCGAGCTGCGGTGGAATCAAGCGCGAGGCGATGGGAAACAGCGTTGGGGGCAGCCGCACCGAAGACCCTACCGACCAATTGGTGGTGGCGAACTCCACGGTGGCATCCACCAGTGCCGAGAAACGAGTGAGACGCGTCCCACCCAATTCCTGCTCCAGCCGATCGGCCTGGAACGTGCCGGTGATGGACCGAGCCGAAGTTGCTGCTGTCAATGCACCCAGTAGATCTTTGGGATCGATACCGAGGAAGCTCTTGGCAAAGCCGAGGTCGAGCACCGCCGGCGGGGCAAAGTGATAGTCGAGCCGCTGGAACCGACGACTGATCTCAAAACCCGCCACGTCCTGGCGGGGCATGGAAGACGGAATGCTGATGCTGGCCGACATGGAGTGGTTGTCCACCTCTCGACGCCTGCGCAACTCACCGAACAGGTCGGCTTCGTTGGCAAATGCCGCAGGTCCCGTAGGGAGGGCGCCAATCGGTGAATCTGGTGACAACCGGAAAGGGCCAATACGAAACCCCCGTTTCGACACCACGGTGACAAACACTTCTTCAATGGGCAGAAACGACCCACTGACGGAGACCTTCATGATGTCCTCGGCCGGTCCACTCGATGTGGCCACGGTGGCCAGAGGGTCGGTGACGAACTCGTTGAGCAGTGCCAGGCCCTGGCGAAAACGTGGTGGCACCAGGCGGGCCAATACATCGCTGTGTCGGATCAGTTCGCCGTAGCGGTACAACACCGCCGACCGATTGGATGGGGCGCTGGATAGGGTCGGTTGCTCGAACGCCGGGAGAAACCGCACGATGTCGAGCGGCACCAAACACACCAGTGTCACCCCGTCCACCGCTGTAGAAACGTCGAAGACCCGGGTCACCTCCCAGTACTGCATGGTAAGTGCACGTGTCTTGTTGTGGTTCGCGATGGTCTTGGTGACAACGCTGGTGTTCTCTGATGCCGTGGCCAACCGCATACCGGTACGTGACGAGCGACGGCGGGCCGACGCCTGGCGTTGTACCGCCGAGTGGGTGTTCTGCGCAGCGTCTGACGTGGCCGAACGCGAGCCTGACATCCACGTATTGGTGTTTCCGCTGGCGCTGGCCGTGCCGTAACTGGTGGCCACGCCGCCCGCCACACAGCCGAAGGGGAACACACCGCCACCCCCGACGGCTGCGGCAACCGAGAACGAACTGGCCTCGCTGTCGTAGTGGCTGCCCCCTGATGCTGCTTCGCGAAACGCCGTGGAAAACGTGGCAGTGGCCGAGGTGTCGTCCCGCTCGGAGAATGACATCTGCTCCGATGAGTCCAGGGTTTCATTTTCGGTCACGAACGATGTGGCGGTGCGCTCGGTGATGGCCACCTTCTGTTGCTCTCCTGGAGCCAACGGCAACGAGTACACCAGGTCACCAAGGGCAAGACCCACGGGCGTCCATCGCTGCGCCATGTGCACCACGTACCCAAGGGCCAACGACGAGGCGATCGGCAGTCCGCCGCCGAGCAGCCCCGTGCGGACCCGAGCCAAGCCGTCACGGAAGGCATCTATCGACAGTGGACGGTCGATAGGCACTCTCTTGACAAGATGAAAGGTAGGGCGCTCATTGGCGTTGCGAAGAAGATCCAGTGGGCCATTGGCGCCACGAACTGCAAGCAGCGCATCCACCACTTGGCCGTCACCCCCTGGGGCCGGCAGCTTCACATCCACGGTGAGGGTGGGCATGGTGAGCGAAGGATCGGTGAGCCGAAACATCACCCCGTATGGGAACTTATCAATTGAGGTGTCCTTCCGGAACACCAACTCGCAGTCGTCTTCGCCCAGCATCACCTCGGGGTGGATATGGCTGTCCTTGGAGGCGTCGCTATCGGACGAGCCGGCGGCAAGGGCCTGGAGACCACTCAGCAGACTGAGGGGGATGGGATCGAGTTGAACGGTGAGCGTGACGGTTGGCAGCAGACCGTTGGTGTCAACCGAGCCGAGCGCACCTGGCAGTTTCTGGTTGCCATGGGCCCCCGACACCACCATGCCGATGGTCATGGGATCCAGCGCCCTCATCGACGCAGGAATGGTGAGGGCAAAGGTCCCATCTTCGGAGGTGAAGGCGGTGGGCGTGCGCCCTGAGCCCACCGCGAACTTGTCGAGCGCAACCTGTAGACGGGCTCCGGGAGTGCCGTCCGGTCTGATGATGCGCCCCGACACCTGCCCTGGCACCGGACTGCCGACTGACGCATTGTGTACTGAGTCATCAGCAGCAAAGTCGGCAATGGATCGGGCAAAGCCACCGGCCGCATCGATCTGTAGGGCCACTGCTTCTCGGGCCAAGGCAAGCATGGCCGGGTCCTCTGTGCGTGTCCACGCCGGGCTGTCTTCGGGGACAGTGATCGGCAGCGGGTCGGGTTCCCCATAGGACGAAGTAGCACCCACCCTGTTGGGTTCAGCTGCGAAGTTCTCAGCCCGGTTGTTTTCGGCCTTGATGTTGTCGGTCAGGGCTCGCACCCGCAACACATCACGGAATTCATCGGCCATGGGGCCACCTCCTCATTTGGTACACAAGGAGACGGTGAATGACTCGCTGAGATACAACAAAATGATCACCAATTATTCAGTAAAAAATGATCAATGGTTCAGTAGTGAGAACCTCTTATATCAAGCTTCGGGCATCGGTAGATCTGGGAGCAGGGTGAGACTGCGTACCCGCTCTATCCATACCGTGCGTACCGCTGAGCCTGGTTCCGTACGCACCAACAACGCAGCCATCTGCGCCCGTACGGCAGCGTCCACACTGTCGGGTGACCAGCCCATGGCGCCGAACGCCCACAGTCCGTACTCGCGGGCAAACGCGTTTGCGGTGGCCGGAGGTAGACCACGGAACCAGAACGTCCACCACACCCAGGCCACATCACTGAGCGGGTTGCCCCATCCGGCCATCTCCCAGTCCACCACCGCAGCCACACCCAGTGCCCCCACACCCAGTGCCCCCACATCAGGAGACCACAAAAAGTTGTGCACTCCTGGGTCCCCGTGTACGAATGCGACTCCTCGCTGATGGAGCGGGTGCTCCAATGCCGGTAATAAGGCGTTCACCACATCGGTGGGCGCTCCGGACACCTGCAACGGTTCTACCAGCGCGCTGACCTGATGGGACCGATCAAAGCTGCTTCCCGCCAACGGGCGAGGCAACGTTGAATGGACGCTTCGTAGTATGCGCGCAGTCAATGTCCCGATCGCCGCCGGCAAGGTGGGATTGTGAGCCAGTTCGGTGAGAACGCTGAGGCCCTGGCGACCGTCGATGAACTCGGTGATCATGATGGCCCATTCGTCGTCGCTCTGAGCGGCAATCAGGCGGGGCACTGGCAATGACTCGTCGGCCAAGACACCGAGAATCGCCGATTCTCGTTCCACATCACCACGTTTCCATGACGACGTGGCCGCCTTGACGATGACCCGACGGCCATCCTCAAGCGCGCATATGAACACCAAATTGGAGTGCCCGCCCTGCGCCGCCTCCGCAGTGCGCAGTCGACAACCCAGCATCGGCTCCAACCGGTCGGCCAACGGACCGGGCACCACCACGGACGTCACCGGGGGCGGCCCACCCGCTGTGAGCGTCGGTGATGGCGAGCAATGGCCAAGTCGATGAGTCGGTCGAGTAGCTGCGGATACGACACCCCACTGGCCTCCCACAGCTTTGGATACATGGAGATGGGAGTGAACCCTGGGATGGTGTTGATCTCATTAACCACCCAACCCATCCCATCAAGGCGGTCGTCATAGAAGAAATCAACCCGGGCCATGCCCTCCGCGCGCAGAGCCCTGAATGCCTGTAACGCCAAATGCCGGCCCTGTGCCAGCACATCGGGCTCCAGTGCCGCTGGGATCACGAGTTGTGCGCCCTCACCCAAGTACTTGTCCTCGTAGTCGTAGAACTCCTTGCCGGGCAAGATCTCGCCGGCCACCGACACCTCGGGATGCTCATTGCCCAGTACGGCAAACTCGATCTCACGCCCAACGATGGTCTGCTCTACCACCACCCAGTCATCGAAACTCAACGCGACGCTCAGCGCGCTTATCAACTCGGCATGGTCGTGGGCTTTGGTGACGCCCACGGAGGAACCCATGTTGGCTGGTTTTACGAACACCGGAAAGGCGAGGAGGTCAGCCACCATTGCACTGAATGTTTCCACCGCCGACGGTGTAGCAAGGTCCCATGCGGCGCGCGCCAACCATTTGGCCTGCGGTAGCCCAGCAGTGGCCAGCACACTCTTGGCGATGGCCTTGTCCATGCCCACGGCCGAGCCCAACACCCCCGAACCGACATAGGCCACGTCCGCCAACTCCAACATGCCCTGCACGGTGCCGTCCTCGCCAAAGGGACCGTGGAGAATGGGAAGGACCACCACCCGGTCGACTTCCTCGGTATTGGAACTTGCGGTCAACACCGTTGATCGGTCGAGACTTGAGCCGGCCGCCACCAACGGTTGTCCGACGGCTGCCTGGCGGCTGTGCACGAGGGCATCAGCGGACTCCGAGCGCACCCACTCCCCATCACGAGTGACGCCGACCGGTACCACGTGATAGCGCTCGCTATCGAGGGAACGCAACACCGACTCAGCCGATATGCACGACACCTCGTGCTCCGCCGAGCGACCACCGAACAGCACCACCACTCTGGTGCGAGCAGTCACGACGTGACCTTGCCCACCAACACTGCCCGGATGCCAAGGCCCATGAGGAACAATCCACCAAGCCCATAGAGCAGATATACACGATGGCGCAGTTGCTGGCGATAGGAGTACAGGATGCCGACCGTGATGATGCCCACGAAGCCGTAGAACATGTGAAATTGCGGCACATTGCGCTTCTCGTGGCTGTACATCCACACCCCGAGTCCCACCTGTACGAACACCGCAAACTCCACCACTGCGGTGAACCACCACATGGCCCGGGAGCGCAACGCTGGCCACCGAGCGGCGCTCAACACCCACAACCCAGCAATGGCATTACCGATGATGACCACCCAGGCCCAAGCCTTGTGGATACCGAGAACAGAGGCCAGCAACACGGCCAAGACGCTAGCCGTACTGCTGGGTTGACCCCGTTAGGCGTTACGCAGGTGCTCCTGCCTTGGCCAACATGCGCTGACGCTGCTCGGACGAGCGGACCTTGGCCTCTTCGAATGCCTCGGCAGCCAAGTCCACAATCTCGTGGATTTCTTCCTCGTTGAACCCGGCCAACTCACGGAATCGACGAGCGAGATGCACCGGGTTCTCATCGCTGTCACCACGGAACCCACCGTAAGAGAACAACTTGTCCACCGACTTCTGGAAGTCCAACGCCCGCTTCTGGCGCTCTGGGTCCTTCTGCGTGATCTTGCGCAACCAGTCCGAGCCCATCTTGACGTGGGTGACCTCGTCGGCCAGCATCCAGTCCTCGCTGAAGTACAGCACGGGATCCTGCGTGCCCTGCCCGAACTCGCGCATGGTGTTGAACACGTCGATGGCCAACCCTTCTAGCGCTCGGTTGACTCCAGCCAAGCGGAGCACCGGATCGTCGTTGCAGGCCGCTTCGAACAAGGTGACCCCTTCGGCAAACTCGCCTATGCCGGTACCCATGTGCTCGGCCAACTTGACGCTGATCTCGCAGTGGCGGGCTTCGTCCCAGCACTGACGCGCCATATCGAGTTTCAATTCAAAGGGAACGTCCTCGGGCCCGGAGCCGACCTCGAAGTCGTAGCAGGTACGACCGGCACCTTCGAGGGCTTGGATCTCCCCGGTGAAGATGCCGTGCATGAGCCGTCGCGCCGAATCCGGCGAATCCACTTCTTCGGCCCGGAAGCCACTGCGATGGCGATCCTCGGGAGCAATCATGCGCGGATCGAACAGGCGCTGCTCGGTGGTGACCCGATGAAAGCGTGAATCACGGGCCAGATCGTCGGTGGACAACATCTTCTTCACGGGCGTATACCTCCGGATGGATGGGGCTGGTGACCCCTGTCATCGAGTCTAGGCGACGATCACCGAGTAGTCCCACCCCACCTCTGAAAGTTCAGCGGACGGCCCCGGTCTCACGCAACTTGGCTATATCGGCAGGGGCCAACCCGAAACTCCCAAGGACTTCATCGCTATCTTGGCCCGCATGAGGCGGTGGCCCCTGAATGGCCCCGGGGGTACGGCTGAACCGTGGTGCTGGCGCCGGTTGGGTGATGCCGTTGACCTCTACGAAGGCGTGACGAGCAACTGCGTGGGGATGGTTGGGAGCCTCAGTGAGCGATAGCACCGGGGCGAAGCACACATCGGTGTGTTCCATGAGCGTGCACCATTCATCACGGGTCTTGGTGGCAAACACGGCGGTCAATTCCGTCTTGCGATCAGGCCATGCACCCCGATCCATCTGGGCCGTCCACTGTGCTCCGTCGAGCCCTGCGAGGCGCCGTAACTCGGCATAGAACTGCGGCTCGATGGAACCAATGGACACATACTTGTGGTCACTGGTTTCGTACACGTCATAGAAGTGCGCACCGGTGTCGAGCAGATTGGTGCCGCGTTCTGGCTGCCAAGCTCCCGACGCAGTGAACGAGTGGAACATCGACATCAACGTCGATGCTCCATCCACCATGGCTGCGTCCACCACTTGGCCCAGCCCACTCTGCTTGGCTTCAAGAAGCGCACATACCATTCCGAAGGCAAGAAACATTCCGCCTCCACCAAAATCACCCACCAGATTCAACGGAGGCACTGGCGCTTCACCACGTCGACCAATGCCCTCCAGCGCGCCAGCCAGGGCGATGTAGTTGATGTCATGACCGGCGGCCTGGCTGTACGGGCCGGTTTGGCCCCACCCGGTCATTCGGCCGTAGACCAGTTTGGGATTGCGAGCCAGACACACATCGGGACCAAGTCCGAGCCGTTCCGTGACCCCGGGCCGAAACCCCTCGAACAGCGCGTCGGCACCCTCGATCATTGTCAACACCGCCTCCACCCCGTCAGGATTCTTGAGATCAACCCCGATGGAGCGTCGCCCCCGTTGCAGAACGTCGGCATTGCCACGGGCCGGTGGCTCGGCTGGTACAGCCTGGGCCCGTTCCACCCGGACGACGTCGGCGCCCATGTCGGACAGCAACATTCCGGCAAACGGCCCGGGTCCGATACCTGCGAGTTCGATGATGGTGATACCGCTCAGTGGGCCGCTCATGACCCCATGCTCACCTACGTGGGGGTGCGGGACAAGTCCGACAGATTTGGAGGCCGGCTGAGGTCCTCATCAACGGGCGGTGTTGGTGGAAGGCTGCTCCACCGTTATGGCTTTCCCCGCACCTTCGCACGCCCCGGTTGAACAGCGCGCCACCATCGAACTCCGGGCCGGCCATGCATCGGGCGTGGCCACCCTCATCGATGGAGGGCAGATGGTGGGCGGTCTGCATGTGGATGTCACGATGCGTACGGGCGCATCCGGGATGCAGGTCGACTGGACCGTGAGCAACCCCACTACTGCTCCCGTGGCGATAGACGAGATCTGTATCCGCCTGCCCGACCTGTGTCCCGTCCAGGTACTGGAACGGGGCTGGTCCGTGTGCTCGCCTGTCCGCTCCGCCGCCGTCGATGACGTGTTGTTGCCGGTGATGGCGCGCCGCGACCAAGCTGACATGGGCAGGACGGTTCGGGGGATCACCAGCCATCATGTGCTGGTACATGACGGTGGCGTGGTGGGGTTCCTCGACGGCCGGGCGGAAGTCGGCATCATCGAGGTCTCCTCGACCCGATCAGCGGGTTCCGGTGTCGTTGCTGTGTTGCTGCTCGACGGGTGCGAATTGGACCCTGGCGTCAGTCGGCAGTTGGCCCCGTTGTGGATGGCCACCGGAGACCCCGATGTACTGGTCATTGAGTTCCACGACCGATGGGCGGCCCAGAGCCAAGCGCGCATACCAAGTCGGAGCCCACTCGGTTGGTGGGCCGACCCTGCCCTGTCACCCAGCGCCATGCGTGCCGGTATCGGTCTTGCCTCGGCGGCGGGAATGGCCACATGTGTGGTGGACGTCACCGCAGCCGGGGTGCGCGAGCTTCCGCAATTGTTGCGGCCTGCGGGGCTGCGACCCGGGCTGCGGGTACGCCCCTTTTCATTGGGACCATGGGGTCCGCTGGCGGCTCATGCGGTGGAACAGTCGCCCGGTAGACCATTGGTGATCGACGCGTCTTTGGTGGCCGATCTCACCGATGCGATGGTGCTGGATCAGTTGCGTACGCGGTTCCGGGATCTGGCCGTGGCCGGGTGGGAACACTTCGTACTCGAGGGGGTATGGATGGGAGCCCTGGCGGGTCGCCGTCGGGAGGGACGAACCCGGACGCGCGCACAGGCGTTGCGCGACGGTCTGGCCGCCGTACGTGAAGGGGCGGGCCCCGATGCCGTGATCGTGGTGGCCGACTCCCCCATGGGTCCGGCGGTGGGGGTAGCCGACCGTTCCATCACCGCCACACTCGATGTCGCTGGCCAGGCCACGGTGTTGCATCGCGCCGTGGAGCACCGTCGCCTGTGGGCTGCGGGTTGCTCGGCGCTGAATCTGCGACCCGAGGGCGAGCACCGAGGCGTCTCGTTGCGCTCCCGGGTGGACCTGGCCGTGGCCACGGGAGCCTGCACATGGATCGGCGGAGATCTGCGCGCATATGATGAGGTGTCATGGGCGCTGGTGGCGTACATGTTGGATCTAGGTGGTGCTGCTGATGTTGCACTGCAGCTCGAAGGGACCATGCTCGAGTTGCCCACGGTGGTAGCGGGTACATCAGGGTTGCGCAGCCGCCCGCTGGAACTCCCCGTGGGGCACTCCTCCTCGCACTGACTT
>JAYVGK010000276.1:0-1984 GCA_043772215.1 Acidimicrobiales bacterium
GGAGTTGGCGGGTCCCGAGGCGGGCGTCACCCACGAAACCGAGGTGCTCCTCAAGTTCCACGGCATCTATGCCCAGGATGATCGCGACAAGCGCAAAGCCTTGAAAGCCAAGCGTCTGGATGTGGACCACATGTTCATGGTCCGAGCCAGCGTCCCGGGCGGCGCGCTCACCGGCACACAGTGGCTGGGTCTCGATGAGGTGGCCGACGAGGTAGCCGACGGATCCCTGCGCCTCACCACTCGCCAGGGGGTGCAATATCACTTCGTCCGCAAGGGCGAACTGCGACCGCTGATCGGGGCGTTGAACGCCAAGTTGGTCACCACATTGGCGGCCTGCGGCGATGTCAACCGCAATGTGGAGTGCTGCCCGGCCCCCCTGGCCGGCCGTGGCAACGACGTACTCCAAAGAGTGGCCCGCTCATTGGCAGAGCGATTCCGACCCCAGAGCGGCGGCTACTACGACGTATGGATGGATGGGGAGCATGCGGTTACGGCGGGAGCACAACTGCAGGTTGTTGCGGTGCCGGGCGAGCAGCGAAGTGGAACGGAGCAGCGCAGCTCCCATGTTACGGCGGGAGCACAACTGCAGGTTGTTTCTGCGCCGGAGCCGCTGTATGGGCTCACGTATCTGCCGCGGAAGTTCAAGATCGGCATTGCCCATCCTGGTGACAACTGCATTGATGTGTATGCCAACGACTTTGGCGCCATACCGGTGGAGCATCCCCAACACGGTCCGGGATTCACGGTGGTGGTCGGTGGGGGTATGGGGGCCGCTCACGCCCGAGAAGAAGACACCTATGCGCGCCTAGCAGAGCCTCTGGGTTGGGTGCGGGAGGGCGACTTGGGCAATGTGGCCGAAGCGGTCATTGCCGCTTTTCGGGACCACGGCAACCGTGAAGATCGTAAACGCGCTCGGTTGAAGTACGTCATTGATGTCCATGGCATCGACTGGTTCCGCGCTGAGGTGGTGGCTCGGTTGCAACCCGGCGCCGAGTTGCTGAACGCCGTGGACGTGCCTGCATGGCAGGCAGCTGACGATCATCTGGGTTGGCATATGCAGCCCGACGGCCGGGGATTTTTGGGCGTACATGTTGATGCCGGTCGCGTGCATGACAAGGGCGACTTACGTATTCGTACGGCACTGCGTTTGGCCGTTCAACGCTACGGAGTGGATCTACGCCTCACCGCCAATCAAAATGTGCTGCTCATCAACGTAGAACCCCGCGATCGTGAAGGTCTGGAATCGCTGTTGGTGGAACACGGCGTAACACTGGCCGAGGATCTCACGGCGCTGCGCCGAAACGCCATGGCGTGTCCTGCTTTGCCTACGTGTGGTCAGGCGTTGGGTGAGGCCGAGCGAGTGTTGCCCCAAGCACTGGCCGCCGTCGCTGCTGCCTTTGCCTTGGCCGGCAATGACGAACCCGATGTACACGTACGGATGACCGGATGCCCCAACGGATGTGCACGTCCGTACAACGCCGAAATTGGATTGGTGGGGCGGGGCAAAACCACATACGACGTTTACGTCGGCGGCTCGGCACTTGGTATCCGGCTCAATCGGCGAGTAGCTCAAGACGTGAAGTTGGTGGACATCACCAAGGTGCTCGGCCCCATCGTTGAACGCCATCTGGTGGAGGGTCACGAGGGCGAAGGATTTGGCGATTTCTGCGCTCGGCTGAAGGTGGGGGAGCCGCCCCGCTGGGAAGTGGCCACCGGTCTCGGTCAGGTCTGAATGCCCCACCTTGTTTACGTAAAGTAGAGGTTTTTTTGCGCTGCGCACCACTTCCGCTCACTCGATGACGCGTGCGGGCACACGGGGTGGAGGGGGACGCTGCTCAGGTCAGCCGGTACGGTCGAGCATCGAGACGTGCCCTGTTGACTGCTGAGCAGCGTCGCTCGCCTCGGCTCTGAGTTGCGCCTGTACGGCCCGGCGGGCGGCGGCACGACGGGAGCGCTTGATGATCTTGCGCTCCTCCTCGGTGGC
>JAYVGK010000277.1:0-2579 GCA_043772215.1 Acidimicrobiales bacterium
ACCGTCACTGACACCAGGACCAGCAGTACGAACAGTGATCCGGATCGCGAACTCCGGGGGGCAGCCACTCCCCCAGACTACGCACCGATACGGCTCAGCGACGCGAGCGGGTACCTGGGAGGAGCCGATTGACGTGATCGAACTCTTCCAGGTATTGCCCGGAGCCGTAGGCCACGGCGAACAATGGGTTATCGGCAATCCGGATGGGCATCCCCGTTTCTTCGGCCAGGCGACGGTCGATACCCAACAACAGTGCGCCTCCGCCGGTGAGGACAATGCCCTTTTCCAGGATGTCGGCGGCCAACTCCGGAGGCGTCTTATCCAGCGTCACCTTCACGGCGTCACAAATCGACGCCACGGGCTCTTCGATGGCCTCACGAATTTCTTGGCTGGTGATGATGACGGTCTTGGGAAGCCCCGTACGCAGGTCACGACCCCGCACTTCGGCCTGGAGTTCTTCGCGCAGCGGGAAGGCGGAGCCCAAGGCGATCTTGACCTCTTCGGCGGTACGCTCGCCCAAGGCCAGGTCAAACTCTTTTCGGGCAAAGTTGATGACCGCTTCGTCGATTTCGTCGCCCGCCACTCGGATGGACTGACTAGTGACGATTCCGCCGAGGGAGATGACAGCCACCTCGGTGGTGCCACCGCCGATGTCCACCACCATGTTGCCGGTGGGCTCATGCACGGGCAGACGGGCACCGATGGCCGCCGCCATAGGCTCCTCGATGATCTCCACCCGGCCTGCTCCGGCGTACTGAGCGGCGTCCTGTACAGCTCGACGTTCCACGCCGGTGATACCCGATGGGACACAGATGACCATACGAGGTTTGGCGAAGCGCCGCTGATGTACCCGGTGGATGAAGTAGCGCAGCATCTTCTCGCAGATTTCGAAATCGGCGATGACCCCGTCCTTCAGCGGACGAATGGCATGGATGTGATCCGGGGTCCGGCCCAGCATCCGCTTGGCTTCGAGGCCAACGGCCAAGGGTCGGCCGTCTCGCACATTGACCGCCACCACCGATGGCTCGTTGAGCACAATGCCGCGGCCTCGCTCGTAGACGAGCGTGTTGGCGGTACCGAGATCGACAGCTAGGTCGCGTCCAATAAAGGAACTCAAGAGCCCTCCAGGGAGAGGGGCGTGCGGCGGATGGAAGTACCTAGGCTACGACTATTGAACGACAAGCTCAACCGCAGCCCCCTTCATTAGGTCTGTTCAGGACATTGCCGGGAAGAACAGGGCAATTTCACGGTCCGCGGCTTCCGTGCTGTCGGAGCCGTGGATGAGGTTTTCGGTGAACTCGATGCCAAGGTCGGCCCGGATGGTACCGGGCGCAGCGTTCCGAGGATTGGTGGCTCCCATCATGGTACGCACCACCTGCCACGTGTCCTCAGGGCCTTCGATGACTGCCAGCATCGACGGGCCACGAGTGATGAACTCCACCAGGCCCTCGAAGAACGGCTTACCCACATGCTCGCCGTAATGCTGCTCGGCGGTGGCCCGGTCGATGGTGCGCAGTTCCGCAGACGTGATGCGCAGGCTACGGCGCTCGAAGCGGGCGAGGATCTCGCCCACCAGCCCACGTTCCACGGCGTCGGGTTTGCAGATGATGAAAGTACGGTCCATAGCGACCGCAAGGCTAGCGGGAGCGATGGGTGGGCGAGGCCAGATCACATGGTGAGGGCTCAAGGCGCGTCGAGCGGAGCGGGAATTGCGCACCACGCAAACCTCGCTCCACTCGGCCTTGTGGTGGTGGCTAGTTGCCGCCCTCGGTGGGGGTTACTGCGGCGGGGGCAAACGTGGTTCCGTTGACGTCAGCCTTCTCGGTCTTGAGCGCATCGATAGCCTTCTGCGCATAGTCGTTGGTGTACGCCAAGCCTTCAGGATCCTTGGTGATGACGGTGGTGCCCTCGGCATTCTTGGTGCCCTTGGCCACGGTGATGGTTTGGTCCCACAGCGCCTTGTCCACGATGCCGATGCCGCCAGTGGCCGGCCAGATCAACTTGTTGATCTCATTCATCTGCCAGGCCTGGTGACCCTTGCCGAGCTTGGAGCCCTTGGCCACCACGATGTCAACACACTTGGCGGCATTGTCGCGACAGTAGATCCACCCCTTCATGGATGCCTTCAGGAACTTCACGGTTTGATCCTGATATGCGGCGTTGCCGAGCTTTTCGGTATTGGCCCACACGGCGTCTTGCAACATGGCCGTACCCTCGGTGTTCCAGTCAATGACGTGGAGGTCCTCAGCCGTGTAGAGCTTGCCGGTATCGGGGTTCTTGGCCTCCAGCACCTGGGCGTATTCGTTGTAGCGCATGGCCTGGGCCGCATCGATCTCGCCCTTCAGCAGTGCCTGCATGTCGAACTGCTGCTGTACCAGCGTGACATCCTTGGCGGGGTCCAGCTTGGCCTTGGTCATGCCGGCAAACAGTTCGAACTCGTTGCCAAAGCCCCAGTTGCCCACCTTCTTGCCTTTGAGATCAGCAGCGGTGGTGATGTTGGATGCCTTCTTGCTCACCTGCAATGTGCCGGAACGCTGGAAGATCTGGCCCACATCGGTGATTCCTGCTCCTTGTTCGCG
>JAYVGK010000278.1:0-12834 GCA_043772215.1 Acidimicrobiales bacterium
GTGGCCACATGCAGCAACGCATCCATGCGCATTCGCGGTGCCACCAAGTCCAAGAACAGGGGCTGGATGAGGCGTCGAATCCGGTGGCGGACTTTGGGCCACGGATCAGGGAAGAACACGTGCACGCCGGACAGTGAATTGTCGGGGATGTGGGCTTCCAGAACATCAAGGGCGTCGTCCACGCAGATGCGCACGTTGGTAATGCCCTTCTCGTGGAGTTCACGACACAGATGGGCCACGCCCGGGGTATGGATGTCCACCGCCAAACACGTGACTGTGGGGTGAGCGGCAGCCTGCACCAAGGTGGCGTCTCCCATTCCAAACCCGATCTCCATGACCACGTCACCAGGCGGCAATGGGTCACGTCCCGCCACCCACTCGTAGTGCGGCAGCAAGTCGGCCAGGGCAGCGCGTTTCTGAGCACCCATACGGCCGCGACGAGGATGAAAAGTGCGGACCGGACTGAGCGACGTGGAACTGAGTGGTCCGGCCATACTGTCGAGCCTACGGTGGTCCCCATGAAGGTGCACCTGCTCGATGGAACATACGAGTTGTTCCGGCACCACTTCGCCGTTCCCTCGCGACTCGACGTTGACGGCCACGAGATTGCCGGCATGCGCGGCGTGGTGGAGTCCGTACTGCAGTTGCTTTCGCAACCCGATGTAACCCATTTGGGCGTGGCCACTGATCACGTCATCGAGTCGTATCGCAATGACCTCTATGCCGGATACAAAACAGGCGAGGGGTTGGATCCGGTTCTGGGGTGGCAATTTCACCCGATGGAGGAAGCGCTCACCGCCATGGGAGTACTGGTGTGGCCCATGGTGGAATTCGAGGCTGATGACGCCATGGCCGCTGGCGCGGCGATTGCCGCCGCTGATCCAGCCGTGGAGCAGGTGCTGATCCTCACCCCGGACAAAGACCTGGGCCAATGCGTGGTGGGTACCAGGGTGGTGCAGTTCGACCGGCGTAAGCGCGAGACCATGGATGAGGCCGGGGTACTGGCCAAGTTCGGCGTGCTGCCCGAGTCCATCCCCGATTTCTTGGGCTTGGTGGGCGACACCGCCGACGGCTTCCCGGGGCTGCCCGGCTGGGGGGCCAAGTCGGCTGCTGCAGTGTTGCGACGCTATGTGCACTTAGAGGAGATTCCCCAGCATCCTGGTCACTGGGATGTACCGGGATTGCGAGGCGCCCCGAAGTTGGCAGCCACACTGGTGGAACGCATCGCTGATGCAGTGCTGTTTCGCACCATCGCCACGGTCCGCCTCGATGCCATCACCCTGCCCGGGGGAGTGGAGGACCTGCGCTGGACCGGTCCCACCAACGAGTTCGGGGCGTGGGCCGATCGTTTGGGCGAACCCGGCCTCATGGTACGCGCACGTACCATTGCGGAACGAAAGGCGACGGCCAAGTAGCCACCTAAACCGCCACTCAAGGACCGTAACATTGGGGCTGTGCTTCCGCCGCTTCGCTTCGGTGCTCGCCCGGCCTCCCGACTCCCTCCGGTCGCGACCCGGCCGGGTGGTCGGGCCTGGCTCTCGACCGGTAGCCTCACCGCCTTATGGATCACCCGCTGAAAGAACGACTGGCTCACCTGGCCGAACTCAAGGAGCAGGCCTACCACGCGGGCAGCGAGCGGTCGGTGGAGCGCCAGCACGCCAAGGGCAAGATGACGGCCCGCGAGCGGGTGGACTACTTCTTGGATCCCGACACCTTCGTGGAACTCGATCTACTGGCCCGCCACCGAGCCAATGGCATGGGGCTGGAGAACGATCGGCCCTATACCGACGGCGTCATCACCGGCTGGGGTGAGGTCAACGGCCGTAAGGTGATGATCTTTGCCCAGGACTTCACCGTGTTCGGCGGGGCGTTGGGCGAGGTCCATGCCGAGAAGATGGTCAAGGTCATGGACATGGCGGTGAGTGTGGGAGTGCCGGTGGTGGGGCTGAACGACTCCGGTGGCGCCCGTATCCAGGAGGGCGTGGTGAGCCTGGCGTCGTACGGCAACATCTTCTACCGCAACGTGAAGGCGTCCGGAGTGGTGCCCCAAATCAGCGTCATCATGGGCCCGTGTGCCGGCGGAGCGGTGTACTCACCGGCCATGACCGACTTTATCTACATGGTGGACAAGACGTCGTACATGTTCATCACCGGCCCCGATGTGGTGAAGACGGTTACCGGTGAAGAAGTGACGCCGGAAGAACTCGGTGGCGCCATGACGCACGCCAGCAAGAGCGGGGTGGCCACCTTCGTAGCCCCCGACGACAGAGCCTGTTTGGACGATGTGCGGTACCTCCTCGGGTTTTTGCCGGCCAACAACCTGGAAGATCCTCCAAGGGTGGAGTCCGACGACCCGGTGGATCGCAAATGCACCATGCTCAACTCGTTGATGCCCGACAACCCTAATCGCGCATACGATATGAAGAAGGTCATCCGCGAGGTAGTGGACGGTGGTGAGTTCTACGAGTACTTCACCTACTGGGCTCCTAACATCGTGTGTGGCTTTGCCCGTCTCGATGGATACACGGTGGGCGTGGTGGGCAATCAGCCCATGGTGAAGGCGGGCGTGCTGGACATCGACTCATCCGAGAAGGCCGCCCGCTTCGTACGGACCTGTGATGCGTTCAACATCCCATTGGTCACCTTTGTGGATGTCCCCGGGTTCATGCCCGGCACCGATCAGGAGTACGGCGGCATCATCCGCCACGGCGCCAAGCTGCTCTATTCGTACTGTGAGGCCACCGTGCCCCGCATTTCGATCATCACCCGTAAGGCCTACGGCGGTGCCTATGTGGTGATGGACTCCAAGTCCATTGGTGGGGACCTGTGCTTTGCATGGCCTAACGCCGAGTTGGCGGTGATGGGGGCGCAAGGGGCGGTGAACATCGTGTACCGCCGAGAGCTTGATGCAGCACCCGATCCCGAGGCACGCCGCAAAGAACTGGTCGAGGAGTATGGCGAGCGTTACGCCAACCCCTACATAGCGGCCGAGCGCGGCTACGTGGACGACGTCATCGATCCCAGCGAAACCCGAACCATGCTCATCAAGGGCATGGCGATGCTGCGGACCAAGAAGGAAGAGCTGCCCCGTCGCAAGCATGGGAACGTCCCGCTGTGAATGACCTCGTATCAACCGACATCTCGCCGACGCCCTCTGATGAGGAAGCGGTTGCCATTGCCGTGGCGTTGGAATTGGTCTGGCCCCGGCCGGTGATGGTGGCGGCGGTTACTCGTCCTGGGGCTGCCGGAGCGTGGCGGTGGTCGGGTCGCTGGTGGGCCGATCGACCCGGTCCGGCAGCGCGTCGTCGTCCTTGATGACGAGCAGCCACCAGAGGCTGATCTCGGCCCCAGCCCAGACTCCGTACGGGTTTGGGAGCATTGGAGCTACGTTCCTCCCCGGAACCCCATTGTTCACCCACGATCATCAGCCGTGGGGAGCGCGGATCTCCAACTAGTGCCGATGACCTAGTGGAAGGGTTCGCATAGGCGGACTCCGTGGGGCAAGGGGAACGTAGAAATGACCGGAAATCACTCACTCATTGGTGTGGATTCGGTTGTTGATGCGCTGATGTCCCAACTCGATGCGGTGCGACTGTCGTATCCGACTCGTCCGGTGGTGGTCACGGGACCAGCCGGAAGCGGTCGAAGCAGTGTGTTGCGAGCGGCGGCGGCCCGGGCCGTTCGTCAGGGCTGGTGGGTGGGAATCGCCGATGTGAATACCCACGGGACCCTGGCATCGGCGCTGGACCTAGCGGTGGAGGATGCGCTCATCGATTGCCCCAAGGGGCCGTTCCACGAGCGGGTGTCCAATGCCCGGCGGCGGTTCGTGCAGGAAGCAGCATCATCACCGTTCGACCTCAGTGAGGCGTTCAATCACCTGCTTCCGGTACTGGCCGCTGATCCGGGCTCGTCACGTATCGCCATATTCGTGGACGACCTCCACCATGTGGCACCGGCCGCTCGCCGTGCATTGCTCGACGGCATGATCACCATGGCCAGTACCGGTGCGCCGGTGGGATTGATTCCCAGCTACCAGACGTCCTCGGATCACGACGCGCTGGATGTGGCGCCCGAATTGATCAACGAGCAGCGCATGTTGCCGTTCACCTCGGACGACATGATCGAGTTGGGCTTCCGTTACGGATTGCGCCTCGATGCTGATGCTCTGGATGCATTCAAGCGGATGACCAACGGCAACCCCGGCAAAGTGGTGGCAGCGCTACAGCGCATCAATCGGGGACTGCGGCCCGCCGCTGCCCAAGCGGCGCCACCGGTTCCCCCGCCTGCACCTGTGTCGGAACCAGTGACCGGAGCCGACACCCATCGGCCGATGATGACGTCCGCTCACAGCGCCAGCTGATCCCACCACATCACCCGGCCGCAGCAGATCGGCACCATCAACATCGCTATTGGTGACTGTATGGTTCGCGTCGGGACACCATTGCCACCTCCTGTGGGTGTTTCCGACTGCCCGGTATTCCGATAGGGCGCGCTGGGCGGGGGTGGGTTGGCGTGCGTCAGCCGGCGGCGTGGCGGCGGCGGATGGCGTGCTGCACCAAGCGGATGAGTCCGCCCTTTGCTGCTGCTCGGTTGCGGGCATCGAGGGCCAGTACCGGTACGTCGACCGGCACCGCCAGCGCTTCGTGCACCTCGTTCACATCATGGGAGAGCTGCCCGTTGAACGAATTGCAGGCCACGATGTAAGGAATAGAACGATTCTCGAAATAGTCGATGGCGGGGAAGCAGTCGCCCAGTCGACGAGTGTCCACGAGTACCACGGCTCCCACTGCGCCACGCGACAGTTCATCCCACATGAACCAGAAGCGGTCCTGCCCCGGAGTTCCGAACAGGTACAGCATGGTTTGGTCGGACAACGTGATGCGGCCGAAGTCGAGCGCCACGGTGGTGGTGGTCTTCGTGGACACCTCCCCGGCATTGTCCACACCGAGGGCCACCGATGTCATTGGGGCCTCCGTGGTGAGCGGAGTGATCTCGGACAGCGCATCTACGAACGTGGTCTTTCCTGCTGCGAACCCACCAGCCACCACGATCTTCATGGGCCGCATGCCGAGACCCGAGGACTGGGTCGGCTTGGCGGCAGGGTCAGAGAGCTTCAAGCTCATGGAGCAGCCTTTCGAGAAGAGCGGTGTCGGGACCGTTTTCGCTGACGATGGGAGCAAAGATCTCGATCAAGTCGGCATGTTCCATATCGCCGACGAGGACACGAGCCACACCGAGGTGGATGTTGAGATGAGCCGATATCTCGGCGACGGATATTGGCGATTCACCCATACGGACAATGGCCGCCCATTCAGGCGTCAACGTGGCATAAGCGGACCGTCCCTGAGGGGTGGTCTGGATGAGCGTCTCGAACGGCAGTGGTGCACCGGAGGAGCGCGCCCGTCCGCCGGTCAGCGCAAACTGACGAACGAATCGGGCGGGAGGGCGGGCGGTCACGTGTGTCAGGTCCGCGGAAGCGCGGCCTGCATCTCGATGATCAACTGTGGTGTCAGCGACGTACCCATCCGCTTGCACAGCATGGTCATTTCGTAACCAACCAGACCGATGTCTGCCGTCTGCGCGGCTAGCACGGCCAGGGCCGAACCGTCACTGATCGACATGAACATCATGTAGCCGGCCTCGAGTTCCACCAACACCTGATGGACGTTTCCGCCACCGAAGCAGCGCGCTGCGCCTTGGGTGAGGCTGGTGAGTCCGCTGGCAATGGCGGCCAGTTGATCGCCACCGGCGCGCCCGATGCCCGATGACATGGCCATCAGCAAACCGTCGGCGGAAACCACCACGGCATCCACGACCCCGGGGACTTTGTCCACCAAGTTCGTGAGCAGCCAGTTCATGTTTGCCACGTCGTTGCTCATCGTTTGCACAGGTGGTTCCTTCGTGTCGTGTGGTCGTCGTGCGGGTGCGGTAATTGCGTTGCTGGTGATTGGGCTGGCATTGGAATCAGTCGAGTTGGTCGGCTAGTTGGTCGGACTGGCTGGCATCGTCAGCTCCACGTCGCACCCCGGCGCGCAGATCGCGCAGCAGACGGGAACGGCTGAGCGCCGTTTCGTCTTCCTCGGGCTTCGGTGCACCCGGAACAGGAAGGCGGCGGAACTCCCCCGCTTCGGCGGCAGCGGCCGCCCCCGGCGTACTGGGCGCGGCGGGTTGACGACGGGCCAAACCGTTGGTGGTGGTGGCCGTCAACGGAGCCAGCACCGGAGCCTCCGGTACCTGGGCTGGAGCAGGGGCCGGGGCTGCGCGGGTGGGAGCAGGGGTGCCCGGGTTGGGCAGGCGCTGGAACGACCCTGCAGCGGCGGCCACCGCGGCGGCGGGTGTGGTTGGCAGAGCGCCAGGTTGACGACGGGTAAGTCCACTGGGGGTGACTGCCGCAGGTACCGATGCCGGAGCCGACGTGGGTGCAGGGGGTCGTGCTGGGGCCGGAGCGGGGGCGGGAACTCGGGTGGGTTGCTCTGCCGCAATCTGGGGTTGGGCCTGCGCTTGACGGGTGGGCAGGCTGGTTCCGCCGCGTTGAGGTAGTGATTGAACCGGTGCTGAACCGGTAGCGGCGGGTCCTGGACGCGGCGTGGGTCGAGCGGCCTCCACCAGAACTGGCGCAACATCGGGGGCTGGTCCCAGGTTACGAATCTGGTTGGGCGCTTGGAACGATGACGTGGTGCGTTCAGCCGGGGGGCGGTCGCCGTTCATGCGTTCGGCGGTACTGGCGTACTGGCGGGAAGGTTCGGGCGGATTCGGATTCTCGGCGGCGGCAGCGCGACCGCCGCTTGGCACATCAGTGATCAGCGCCGCAGGTACCACCATGGATGCGGCAATGCCATTGGAACCGTTCGGCTGCAGCCATACCGCCACACCCATTCGGCGAGCCAGACGGCCCACCACCTGGAAGCCGATCTGATCCGTGGTCATCTCGTCGATTTCGGGCGGGGCAGCGATACGGGCGTTGACCGAATCGATCTCCCCGTCGCTCATGCCCACGCCGTTGTCACGGACCCAGATACGCAGGTCTCCTTCAGGCGAATCGGTACGCACCACCACCGTGGTGGAGGGAGGCGAGTATGTCAGTGCGTTCTCCACCAACTCAGCTACCAGGTGCGACAAGTCGACGGCCATACGCCCGGGGATGGACCGAGCGTCGGTGGCTGACAGTTCTAGGCGTACCCGAGTGAGGTCGGCCGTCTCGGACGTGGCGGCCTGCAGGATCTCGGCCACCGTGACCGGGGTGCTCCACGGGCGAACCACTTTGTCCGAAGCCAGAACCAGAAGGTTTTCGGCGTTGCGCCGCATGCGGGTCACCATGTGATCGAGCTTGAACAACTGCTCAAGAACGTCTGCGTCCTTCTGCGTGGACTCCATCCGATCAATCAATTCCAGCTGCCGATCAATGAGTGACTGATTTCGTCGACCGAGATTCACCAACATGTCCGTGAGGGTCTTGGACCGTTGATGGCTGTGTTGAATGGAGGTGGCAACGGCGGTGCGCAACACCGTGTTGAAGGATTCGGCGATCACCCCGATCTCGTCGAGGTTGCCCGGGTCCACTCGGGGCAGTGAGGCGGCCAGTGCTTCAGCCGACGGACTGCGTAGCATCGCCAGTACTTCGGGGAGACGGTCAGAGGCAATCGACTCGGCCTCGCTCGACATCCGCTTCAAACGCTCGGCCAACTTACGCCCGATGAGCAGTGACAGGCCGAGAGCCGCCAGGATCGCTGCCAGACCAGCCAAACCAAACAGCAGCGCCGATTGGTCAGCAGCAGTCTTCTGGTTGGCGGCAGTGAGGCGAAGTCGATCGAAGAGGGGGGAAGCCTGGTCCGTCAGAGCGGTGATGCGCCGTGACGTGGCCGTGAACCACAGCAACGGGTCAAGGGCAGGGAGCTGGCTCTTGTTGCCAGCGTCGATAGTGGTGCGAACCATGCCATCGGCCTCGCGAGCCTTGTTCAGCAAACCAACCTGGACGTTGCTGGCGGTGTCGGCATCAGCAGCAGCGGAAAACGAAGCCAACGACTGCTCACCTTGACGTTCGAGGGCCACAAACTCGGAAAAGCGTGACGGGCCGAACTGCTTGTCTGAAAAGGCCAACATCATGACGCCGCGTGATCGCGCCCAGCGTTCCTTGGTCTCCACGAGATTGGCCAGCGTGGATCCGGTCCGTACCTGGGTGGCGTTGTGGGAGGCCACGGTGATCTCGCGGTAGAAGCTGAGTACCGAGTCCGACACGGAGTTGTAGGTGCGCCATCCATCTTCGGGAGTACTGCTGACGGCATCCACTCGTGAACGCATGGCGGCGATGCCCTTGGTGAGATACACCGCATTGCTACGCACTGGCCCGTTGCCGCGTTCGGGCAATCTTGCTACCCTGCTGAGGAAGAGTGCGGCCGCAGCATCAGTACGTTCACGCACTGCAGCAAGTGCCCCGGTGTCGCTTGCGGTGGTGTCGATCCGTACGGCCTCGTCACGCTCTTCACCGAAGGTGACGAGCAACTGGGTGGTGGCCACCATTGCGTCGATGACGGTGGAGTCCTCCCCTGCCCCCCGAGCATCGGAAAGTTTCGGCCGCACCGCCAGCGCCGTGATTGCCACCAGTGCCACTGTGGGCACAGCCACCAGCCCGAGGAGCCGTTGGCGAAAAGTTGTCTTGCTCAGCACTCGGTTGGCCTCCTGGTTGCAAACGCTTGTGCCTGCATCGGATTACCAAGCCTTGAACTTGAGCGCCGAACTGGCTGATGCCCGGATTTGAAGGCAGGTTTCAAGGACCGGGTTCAAGGACCGGGTTCAAGGAGTGAACATGGCGTGCCGATGCACTCGACCGACACCCCCAGGAGTTGAGGTCATGTTCACCGATATCGAACAACCGAAGAGCGGGTGGTCGCTGTTGCAGCGATCCCAGGAGCTCGCCCAGTTGGTGCGGTTCCTCGACAACGTCGAGCAACAGCAGCCAACCCGACAAATAGTGCTCACCGGTGCCACTGGTACTGGCCGCACGGCGGTTCTGCGCGAGTTGGCAAAGCGGGTTGGGGAGCGTGGACTGGCAGTGGGTTCAGCACGTGTGGCCGGCCCGGATGGTTTGGCCAGGGCGCTGGTGGGCGCGTTCGACGAGGCTGTGAGGACGCTGATCACCAAACGACCGGGGGCGCCTGCATTAGCTCGGATGCAAAAGGCAGTGAACGCCTTTGCCGAATCCACTCGCGATGGCACCATCCACCCTGAAGACCTGGCCAACGCCATCGACCGGCTATTGCCGTCGTTGTCGTTTGACCGCGACGAACTCCAGTGGGGTTACCTGGTCACCATCGACGACCTGCACCACGGTGATCCGGGTCAAGTGGGCGCGCTCCTCGAGGGTTTGATGGCCATGGCCGTGACGGGTGCTCCCGTTGCTGTGATCGTGTCCGGTTGCGATGTGATGGATGTGTCGCCGTTGGTAAATGATCCGGCCAATCTGGAAATCGTCACACTTCGGACCTTCGACTACGCCGCACTGCGATCCATCCTCAGCTCGTCTGGGGTCACGATGGTTGACGGAGGTGTACGCCGGTTGGAAGAGCTCACCCATGGGCTTTCCAAGGACCTGTTTCCACTGGTGAACGAATTGGCATTGCGACAAGGGACGTTGGGCGCTGGTGACGTAGAGGAAGCCTTGGCCGTGTTGCGTAGCGACGCCCGTGAGAGTGGGTCGCGCAGTGCCAAGGTGGTGGAGCAGGAGCGCCTTGACGACGTGGAGCTCATCAGCAACCATGCCACCGACACTCCCACCGAAGTCCTATCCGTAAGCGCGCTGATGATTGAAGCGGCACTAATGGACGATTTTGTCTCCCCTCCCGAGGTATCCGACCCTGTCGAGGGCATGGTGCTGCCGTTTGTGCTGCGACCCGTTCCGGCGGTGGACGACATAACTGAGATTGTGGTTGATGAACCATCGCTTGAGACGCCGACAGACACGTGGACAAACCCGTACGAATCATTGTTTGATGTGGTGCCGTCGGAAGCAGCGGAGTACGCCACCGGTGATGATGCCGATCTCCTAAGTGACGCTTCTGATCTCGAAGATGTCATTCTCGATGATGAGGATTATGACGTAGACAACGATGATTTCCTGCTTGGCGACAAGGCCGGTGTAGCCACTGCCAAGGAACCAGCTCCAAATGCGCTGGTTCTCACGTCTGCGGCAATTCCCCAACCGGTCAGCCACGACACCTATCGGGTGCTGCCCGTAGGGCCGGAATTGCCCGTGTCGGTATCGGGGTCTCAGCGTCGGGTGTTGCGCACCGTGGCTGACCTGCGCGAGAACGGCAAGGTGGTCACCGTTGACGCCGTTCGTCGCAGTGTGGGCGACCTCAACCGTTTCACCGGGGTATCACCAGTGGTGACCGCCATTGATGAGTTGGTGGCCATGTCGCTGGTGGTGCGTCGTGGGGAAGACCTGCTCGAACTGAGTTCGGCCGGCGTGACTGCGATGCTTGCCTCCGCCTGAGTTTGCCCGTCAAGCGCGACTGGCGATGGCCAAGTCCACGATCTCACCCATGATGCGGGTGAGATCGAAGTCCTTGGGTGTATAGACGGCTGATATCCCGGCTCCAAGGAGAGCCAAACGATCTTCTTCTGGGATAATGCCGCCAATGATGATTGGTGCATCCACACCATATGTACGTAGATGGTGTAGCACGTCAGGAATCAATTGTAGGTGAGAGCCCGAAAGTATGGAGAGTCCAATGACGTCGGGATCTTCATCTCGGGCAGTGGCGGCAATCTGCTCAGGGGTGGAGCGGATGCCCTGGTAGATGACCTCCATTCCGGCGTCGCGAGCGGCTACGGCTATTTGCTCCGCCCCATTTGAGTGTCCATCCAACCCCGGCTTGGCCACCAGAAAACGGGGTGGGCCACCCACCATTGCTTGACTGCGTGCCGCTACGCCGGCCAGTCCGGTGGAACTAACTCCCGTAGCCTGGCCCACGCCGGTGGGTGCACGGAACTCACCGAACACCCCACGCATGACGCCTGCCCACTCACCCGTGGTGCCCCCGGCGTGGGCCAAGGCAATGGTGGTAGCCATGATGTTGTCGGTACCCATGGCGGCCACTCGTAGCGCCTCCAGGGCGGCCGTCACTGCGGCGCCATTGCGGGCCAAGCGCCACGTGTGCAGTTCGTCGATGGTCTCCTGCTCCATAGCCGGGTCCACCCGCATGATGTGTTCGGCGCCTCCCAACGGTGATGGAGCGCTCTCGGTGTAGCAATTGACTCCGACCACTTTCAATTCGCCGCTCTCGATACGACGAATCCGTGCCGTATGTGAACGTACCAGTCTGGCTTTCAATTCACCTATGGCATGAAATGCGCCGCCGAGGTCCAGCACGGTGTTGAGTTCAGTCCACGCCGCCTCGGCCAATTCGGCTGTCTTGGCCTCCACCACCACAGACCCGGTGAACAAGTCTTCGTATTCCAACAGGTCGGTTTCGAAGGCCAGTACTTGCTGCATCCGCAGTGACCACTGCTGATCCCACGGTCGTGGCAGTCCCAAGGCTTCGTTCCATGCTGGCAATTGCACCGCTCGGGCCCGAGCATCTTTGGACAGCGTCACCCCCAGCATCTCCAACACGATCCGCTGAACATTGTTCTCTGGCTGCGCTTCAGTGAGGCCCAGCGAATTGACCTGAAGCCCGTAGCGAAAGCGTCGGTATTTGGGGTCGGTAACTCCGTATCGCTCCACGCAAATACGTTCCCAGAGTTGGGTAAAGGCCCGCATTTTGCACATCTCCTCCACAAAGCGGATGCCCGCATTCACAAAGAAACTGATGCGTCCTACCACTTCGGGAAACTCGTTCTCGCTCAGTTGCCCGCTGCTCTTCACGGCATCGAGTACGTCAATGGCTGTGGCCAGCGCATACGCCAGTTCCTGCGTGGGCGTGGCTCCGGCCTCTTGCAAGTGGTAGCTGCATACGTTGATGGGGTTCCACTTCGGCACATGTCGCACCGTGTAGGCCACCATGTCCACGATGAGACGACGACTGGGATCAGGCGGAAAGATGTATGTACCGCGCGACAGGTACTCCTTCACGATGTCGTTCTGCGTGGTGCCTTGCAGCAGGGCCGGGTCCACTCCGGACTCCTCGGCGTGGGCGATATAGAGGCCCAGCAACCATGCCGCAGGAGCGTTGATGGTCATCGACGTATTCATCTGATCGAGGGGGATGGCATTGAGCAACTGGCGCATATGGCCCAGATGGGCCACCGGCACGCCGACCTTGCCCACCTCGCCACGCGCTTGCGGGGCATCAGGGTCATAACCAGTTTGGGTGGGAAGATCGAAAGCGATCGACAATCCGGTTTGTCCCTTGGCCAAATTGGTGCGGTACAGCTCATTGGACTTCTGGGCAGTGGAATGCCCGGAGTACGTACGCATCACCCACGGTTGATCCGGACGTGTCGAGGACATCGCCCCAGTCTGGTCGCGCAGGGTGCGCCGAGACCAGCCGATCATCGGGGCCGTCAGTCTTGACGGGCGATGGTGGCCAACAACCCGCCCGTGATGCGCACCAGATCAGTGGCGCGAAGTTCGAGTTCCAGGCCACGGCGGCCACCACTCACGAAGATGGTGGCGTGCTTGTTGGCACTGGCGTCCACCACCGTGGGCAGCTGTTTGCGCTGACCGAGCGGGGAGATGCCCCCCACCACGTACCCGGTGGCCCGCTCGGCGTCGGCGGGTTTGGCCATCTCGGCTCGCTTGGAACCCAACGCGGCGGCCAGGGCCTTGAGATCGAGTTGGCAGTCGACGGGCACCAAGGCCACCACCAACTGGTGGCCCCGAGGTCCGTCGATGGC
>JAYVGK010000279.1:0-7397 GCA_043772215.1 Acidimicrobiales bacterium
GGGGGGAGTTTTGCGACGAGTCAGGCGCCTTCGTTGAGGGCATCGATGATTTGGCGGAGGCGCCCGGGCTGGCGGCGATTGAACTGCATCCGCACCCGGGGCAAATCGAGGTGGTCACGATCGGACACCTCGGCAGGCAACGCAGCCGTGGCCCGCATGCCATCTGGTCCCAGCCAGGTTGCGAACTCTTCCGACAGCTGGGCCAAGCGTGCCGGTGACGGCAACGTATGTACCCGTAGCACCAGCGTGTCGTTGGCCCACCGCAAGGAATGAAAGTTTGCATAGAAATGCGTGAGCTCCGCCACTGCTTCATCCACTGAATTGGTGACCTTCCACAGACAACGATCGGTGTCGCCGGCATAACCTTGCGAAATGATGGTGGTCACGAACTGATCCCACGCATGCCAGTAACCCTGACCCAACCCGAGTAGCACCACCGGCACGGGGGTGGCCTTGCCGGTTTGTAACAACGTCAACAACTCGAATGTCTCATCGAGGGTGCCGAACCCGCCGGGCATCACCACAAAGCCGCTGCTCTCGCGAATGAGGGCCAGCTTGCGAGTGAAGAAATAACGCATCTCCACGAGGTTTTCGGCATCCACGAACTCCGTGGCGCCACTCTCAAATGGCAATCGAATGGTGACGCCCAGAGCGTTGGCCCGCCCCGCGCCCTCTAACCCCGCCGCCATGATGCCGGGTCCGGCTCCGGTGATCACCATCCAGTCATGTGCGGCAATGGCGGCAGCCAACTCTCGGGTCTGCTCGTACAGCGGGTCCGAGCGCTCCGTTCGAGCGGAACCGAAAATGGTGATCTTGCGCCGGTCTCGGTGGGGACCGAAAACCTGATACGCCTCGCGAATCTCTTGTAATGCGGTGTTGGCGATCTTGAGATCGAGTCGGTCGGCTCGGTCGCCCACCATCAGCACACCGGACGTGAGAATGTCGCGCAGCTGATCCCTATTTCGATCGCGCCCGACGATGCCGCTTCGTTGCGCAGCCACGTCCAAGAGCTCCTCGATGCGACGGTCGAGCTCCGGATCACCGGTGCGGTACTTGCCGCCTTGCCCAGATCGCACCACCGATGCCTGCCGAGGGACAACAACGCTGGCCACCGTCAATGCATCGGCCACTGGCGGTACCTGGGGAGTTACGGGCACCACCGCAAGATCTGGGTCCGTTGGGTCCACCGGGGGTAAAAACGCATCAGGTGCGTCAGATGTGTCAGCCACTGTGGCAGGGTATCGCCGTAGACCGGGCTCACAGGCAAGGCCACCATACGGAGGCGGCTACGTTGTGACGTCGTGACCGATGACGTGGCCGTGCGCGGTTCGGTAGAACTGATGGGTGTGTCCAAACGCTACGGCAGCCTTACGGCCGTCGACGACATCACGCTCACGATCGCCAGCGGTGAGTTTGTCTCGCTGCTTGGCCCGAGCGGCTGTGGCAAGACCACCACACTGCGATTGCTGGCCGGTTTCGAACAACCCGACGCCGGGGACATCCGCATCTCCGGTGCGTCGGTGGCCGGAGTGCCGCCGTATGCCCGCGATGTGAACACGGTGTTCCAGAACTACGCCCTCTTTCCGCACATGAGCGTGCGCGCCAACGTGGCATTCGGTCCGCAGAGTAGGCGGGTGGAGAAATCGTCGATCCCAAAATTGGTGGACGATGTACTGCGTACAGTGCGCCTCACCGAACTGGCGGATCGCAAACCCCACCAGCTGTCCGGCGGGCAGCAGCAACGAGTGGCCCTGGCCCGAGCACTGGTGAATCGGCCCAGTGCGCTATTGCTCGACGAGCCGCTGGGGGCCCTTGATCTACAGCTACGCAAGGTGATGCAGTTCGAACTCAAGCGCATCCATGAGGAGGTGGGCATCACGTTCATCCTGGTGACCCACGATCAAGAGGAGGCGCTCACCATGAGCGACCGAATCGTGGTCATGAACGGTGGACGGGTAGAGCAAGACGGTTCGCCTCAAGAGATCTATTCTCACCCAGCCACTGCCTTCGTGGCTGGGTTCATCGGCACTGCGTCGCTGTGGCCCGGTGAGATATGCGCGCATAACAACGACGATACGCTGGACGTTCGCCTGGTGAACGGAACGGTGGTGAGGGCCACCGCCACCGCCACCGAGACACTCGAACTGGCGACGCCCGTCACCGTGGTGATGCGACCAGAGCACTTTGCGGTGAACAGTGCTGATCCTGCGTTGACAGGTGGCCCCACTGGGTCCTCGGTCCGGGCCACCGTGGTGCAAACGGCATTCCACGGGGCCAGCATCACTGCTTCGTTGGATCTGGGTGCAGGCATGGTTGCGTTGGCGCACATCCCGACGGAGCAAGACCATCGAGACGGGCGGGCGGTGGGGACCATGACGCCCGGATCAGTGGTGTGGCTGAGTTGGTTACCACGTCATGCCCTGGTGGTGTGCGGTCAGAACGCACCGGCCCCGGTGCTGTGAAATCCTCGTATCGACCCTGTTCATTTCCCGAAAGGACCGTTGTTGTATGACCACCCCCCGTCGTCCGTCCTCGCGTGATGAGTACACAGCACTGTCCCGTCGTCGCTTTCTGCAGGCGATAGGAGGGATGGCCGGAATCGTTGCGTTCGAGCCTCTGCTCAGTGCGTGCAGTAGTTCGGCCACGTCGAGTTCGGACACGTCAAGTTCGGGTACCGCACCCGGAGCGAAGGCGACGGTGGCCACTGGTGGGGGACTGAAAGGCACGGTCAGGGTGTCCAACTGGCCTGCGTACATCGATACCGATCGCAAGTTGCTGGCCCAGTTCCAGGCTGCTTCGGGCATGAAAGTGGAGTACCTCGAGGACTACAACGACAACAACGAATACTTCGCCAAGGTGCAGCCCACGTTGTCGTCCAATCAGTCCATTGATCGAGACATCGTCACTCCCACGTACTGGATGGCAGCGCGCTGGATTGCGCTTGGATGGGCCGCCAAACTGCCGCTCGACAAGATCCCCAACTCGGTGAATCTCCGAGATGATCTGGCGAAACCAGCCTGGGATCCAACCGGTGAGTACACGTTGCCGTGGCTCAACTTCATCACCGCGATTGGCTACAACCGCAAGCTCACGGGTCGTGATCTCACCAGTGTCAACGACCTCTTCGACCCTGCGTTCAAGGGGAAGGTGACGTTTCTCACCGAGTTGCGAGACACATTGGGACTCATGCTGCTCGCCGATGGCAAGAACCCCGCCAAGTTCGAACTATCCGATACCGATGCAGCCTTCGCCAAGCTGGAAACGGCCAAACGCGACGGCCAGATCCGCGCTTTCACCGGCAACGAGTATCTCCAAGATCTTTCCGCTGGCAACATTGCGGCCTGTCTGGCGTATTCAGGCGATGTGGTGCAACTCTCCAAAGAAAATCCGGACATCAAGTTCATCGTGCCTGATGAGGGGGCAATGTTGAATACCGACGTGATGCTGGTACCCAAATCCGCAGCCAACGTAGACGGTGCGGTGGCGTGGATGAACTTCTTCTACGACCCCAAAGTCAGCGCCCAATTGGTGCAAGCGGTGAACTACATTTCGCCCGTCAAGGGCACCATCGATGAGTTGACCGCACTCGGCGGTACTGCAGCGGCATTGGCGAACTCCATTGCAGTGAATCCCACTCCTGCCCAGTTGGCCAAATTGGTGGTATTCAAATCGTTGAACGAAGCCGACGAAACTTCGCTGGATGAGAAGTTCTCCAAGATCGTGGGTGCGTGAGCATGACCCTGCCGCTCAGTCGGCGCAGATTTCTGTCGGTCATGGGTAGTTTGGCGGGGGCCGCTGCGCTGGGCCCACTTTCGGGTTGTAGCGGGTTGGGCTCGGCGAGCAAGGATGGGCCCGCAACTAGTGCGGGGCCTGCCCCAACCGGCTCGGGCGGGGCAAGGGGTTCTACGGTGAAGGTGTCCACTTGGCCGGTGTACGTGGACAAAGCGTTGCTCCCCGTCCTCGAAGCCAAAGCAGGCATCACCCTCGACTATGTCGAGGACTACAACGACAACAACGAGTACTTCGCCAAGGTCCAGCCCCAACTCTCCAACGCCCAGTCCATCGACCGTGACATCGTGGTGCCCACCTACTGGATGGCATCGCGCTGGATCTCATTGGGGTGGGCCCAGAAGTTACCCATGGCGCAGATCCCCAATGCCGTGAATCTCCGGCCAGATTTGGTGAAGCCGTCGTGGGATCCAACGGGGGAGTTCACGCTGCCGTGGGCCAACGTTGGCACCATCATTGGCTACAACCGCAAACTGGTGGGCGGCGACCTCACCAGTATCAACGACCTGTTGGATCCCAGACTGAAGGGCAAGATCACCATGCTCACAGAACTGCGGGACACGCTTGGTCTCATGCTCTTGGCCAGCAGCATCAATCCGGCGACATTCACCGTTGAGGAGGCCCATGTGGCTTTCGACATCATCGACAAGGCCAAGCGCGACGGCCAGATACGTGCCTTCACCGGAAACGACTATCTCCAAGACCTGTCGGCAGGCAACGTGGCGGCGTGCTTTGCGTATTCCGGTGACATTTTTCAACTGGCGAAGGAAAACCCTGACATCGTGTTGCTGATTCCGGAGGAGGGAGCCATTCTGGAAACAGACGTGATGTTGGTGCCCAAGACATCGACCAATGCCAAAGGGGCCGCAGCGTTCATGGACTTCTTCTACGACCCCATCAATGCTGCCAAGGTCACTGCCACCACCGGATACATTTCGCCAGTGGCCGGTATGGCCGACGAACTACGCAAACTCGGGGCCGAAGCTGCCAAATTGGCCGATTCACCAGCAGTGAATCCATCTCCCGCCCAATTGGCCAAGTACGCCACCTTCCGGCCACTCAGCGAAGACGAGGAGGCCACCCTGGACGGGCGCTTCTCCAAGATCGTGGGCGCCTAAGCCATGGCGGCAACTACGGGTGACGCCAAACTCTCCAGCCAAGCTGGTGCCCGCGCCGCACCATGGGCGCTGCTCAGTCCCGGTGCGTTGTGGCTGATCCTGTTCTTCATCGTGCCCATTGGATCGCTGGCGCGTATGTCGTTGTCGTCGAAGAAGTCCCGGTTCGATTTCCGGGCCAGTTTCACGTGGCAATGGTCCAACTTCACTGATGCTCTGCGCGCATACGGTGGTCATTTTGCGCGATCTTTTCTGTACGCCGGGCTGGCCACCGTGTTTGCTTTACTCATTGGGTTCCCGCTGGCCTATGTCATTGCGTTCCGAGGTGGACGTTGGAAGAGCGTGCTGTTGGGGTTAGTGGCTCTGCCGTTCTTTACCTCGTTCCTCCTGCGGACTTTGGCCTGGAAGACGCTGCTGGCCGACGATGGAGTGCTGCTCGGTTGGGTGAAACGGGTGGGTTTGCGAGGACCGTTGCAAGCCATCTCCATCATGCAGAATGGTCGAGTGTTGGCTTCACCAACGGCCGTGGTGGGCGGCCTCACCTACAACTTCCTGCCCTTCATGATCATGCCCGTCTATGTGGCATTGGAACGAATCGACCATCGCTTGGTGGACGCAGCCAACGACCTGTACGCCAACAACATCGCCGCCTTTCGGCGCATCATCATGCCGCTGGCATTGCCCGGCGTCTTCGCCGGTTCGCTCCTCACCTTCATCCCCGCTAGCGGTGATTTCGTCAATGATCAGTTTTTGGGCGATGCCAACCGCAAGATGATCGGCACCGTGGTTCAGGAACGTTTCATTCGCAACCTGGATTACCCATCAGCGGCGGCGCTGTCCTTCATCCTCATGACGCTCATCACCGTCGCCGTTCTTGTGTATGCGCGCGTACTGGGCACCGAGGACCTCACCGGATGAAGTTGTCCACTGCTTCTCGGTCCACCGTGTCCACCTCAGCAGTTGCCGGTCGTCGGGCGGGAGTACGACGACGGGTGGGCCGTCGGGTGGTCAACGGGGCTGCGGTGTTTGCCCTGCTGTACCTGTTTGCGCCGATCGCAGTGATCGTGTTGTTCTCGTTCAACCGGCCGGTGGGGAAGTTCAACCTGGTGTGGCAGCACTTCACACTACGAAACTGGATGCACCCGTTTGCTCGGAAGGAACTCACGCAAGCCATGGTGTTGTCGTTACGCATTGCGGTACTGGCGGCATTGATTGCCACCGCACTGGGGACATTGGTGGCCCTCGCTCTCACCCGCTACCGGTTCCGCGGTTCGGCGGCCGTCAATTTGTTGTTGGTACTGCCGCTCACCACCCCCGAGATCGTGCTGGGTGCTTCGTTGGCATCACTGTTCATCCAGCGTGGGGTGAAGCGGGGCTTTGCCACCATCCTCATTGCCCATGTGATGTTCTGTTTGTCATTTGTGGCCCTCACCGTGAAGGCCCGACTGCGAGGATTTGACTGGACCATGGAGGACGCCGCCATGGATCTCGGCGCAGGACCCATACGGACCTTTGTGCGTATCACGCTGCCCCTCATCGCCCCTGGAATCCTGGCGGCGTTCCTACTGTCGTTTGCCATCTCCATCGATGACTTCATCACCACATTGTTCAATGCCGGCAACCGCATCACCTACCCGCTGCAGATCTTTGGGGCTTCCCGGGCGGAACTGCCACCGCAAGTTCATGTACTGGGCACCATGGTGTTGCTGGTGGGAGTGGTGTTCCTGGTGGGCGGCGCCCTCGTGGGCATGAAACGCGCTGCGAGACGCTGAGACGCCGAGACGCTGACCACTCGGCGACCACTGCATGGCGGTACATCGGCACGCGCTCCGCGTGGCAATGTCACCTGTGGTGAGGAATTGGGGTACCGCCGGCACAGGTTCGTCACGTGACGTGGGGGTGCCCGTCCCGATCTGCCGCAATGCCCAAGGGGGTGCTCGACTACACCGAGGTGGTCACCGGGCGATGGGGGTCAGCGGCCCAATCCGACCACGATCCGGGGTAGAGGCGACCAGTACGAAAGCCCGCCACATCCAGAGCCAACAAGTTGTGACAGGCGGTGACGCCGGACCCGCAGTGACAAACTGCGGTGCTGGCCGGTGAAACCCCGAGGGAACGGAAACGAGCCCTTAATTCATTGGGCTCCAGGAATCTGCCGGTGCGCGGGTCGATGTTGTCCACCCACGGTGCGTTGCGGGCTCCGGGTATGTGACCAAGGCGCTTGTCAACCGGGTTGGGCTCCCCCCGGAAACGCTCCTCGGAGCGGGCATCGAGTACCACCGCAGCACTACTGCGGCGCAACGTGTCCACTCCTACGGCATCCACCACTGCACTCATCGGCCACGGCACGGCGTGGAAGGCAGCGGGCCTGGCCGCCATACAGAGATCATTGGACAACTGACCTGTCCAGGCCGAGATGCCGCCGTCGAGTACCGCTGCTCGGTGGCCAGTGACGGTGAGCATCCACCACAGGCGGGCGGCGATGGAACCGCT
>JAYVGK010000280.1:0-6023 GCA_043772215.1 Acidimicrobiales bacterium
GCTGAGCGACGTACCAATGGCCAGAACCACGCGGGTAAACAGATCACGGCCTTGATCGTCAGTACCCAACCACCAGCGCGAGTCGCCGGGGCGTTTCAAGATGTTGGAGGTGAGGTCGTTGTAGCCCTTGGTGATGAGGAAATTCCTGAAAATGGCCACCACAATGAAAAACGCCAGCACCACCAGGCCCACCACGGCAAGGCGGTTACGGAAGAAGCGTTTCCGGGCATCTTGCCAATAGGTGAGTTCGGGGGTTTGCAGTACCGGATCGGCGGCCAACGCCGCCAAGGCGGCAGTTTCGGGGGCGTTCACTTGTCCCCCTTGGTGAGCCGGATGCGGGGGTCGATGAACCCGTAACTGAGATCCACCAACAATGTGAGCAGCGCCGCAAACAGGATCACCACGGTCGACAGGCCCAACACGACGGGAGCGTCCTGACCAATGGCGGCCTCAGCGATCTTGGAACCAAGACCTGGCAGGCTGAACACACCTTCGGTTTGTACGGCAATGCCAAAGATGCTGACCAGGGTGAGGCCCAACGCCGTGATGAACGGAATGATGGCGTTGCGAAGTGCATGCTTCACGAGGATGGTGCGCCGGGGCAGACCCTTGGCTGCGGCCGTACGGAGATAGTCAGCGCGCAGCACTTCGAGCATACTGGAACGTAGCAGTCGAGCGAGATACGCCATTTCCACGACGGCGATGACGATGGACGGCAAGATGATGCCCTTCCAGTTGCCGTTGGGGATGACCCCCAAATACCAGCGCTCGGGCCATCGGACATTGAAGTTGAGCCAACCCCAATGGTTCTTGAACGGAATGACGCCGAATAGAAATTGCGCCAAAAGGCCCGATACAAAGACGGGTATCGCTTGGAGGATGACACTGAGCACCGTGGTGAACTTGTCAGCAAATGAGTACTGCTTGGCGGCGGCGATAAACCCCAGCCCCAAGCCGCCCACCACCTGCACGATGCCTCCGAACAACAGCAACCGGCCTGACGTCTTGATGCCCTCACCCAGGGTGCTATTGACCGATGCATCATTTTGATAGGAGTTGCCCAGGTCGAACTTCACCAGCCGACCCCAGTAATGGACATACTGCATGGGCACCGAGTCGTTGAGGCCGTACTTTTCCCGAATGTTGTTCTTCACGGTTTCCGTAAGGGCCTTTTCGCCGCCCTTCAACTCCACCGGGTCTCCGGGCATCACGTAAAACAATACGAACATCAAGGTGAGGGCAGCCCACACCACGAACACGGTGAGCAGTAGGCGCTTGACCAGATACGAACCCATGGACTTCCCTCGTGCCGGATGTGATGTTTGTGGGTGAGCAGATGCGAAAACGAGCGCCGGAAATCTGCGAACAGACTCCCGGCGCTCAGTTCAACTGTGGTTCTTGATCAGGGTGCGATGGTGATGTCTTGATACAACACGAAGCCCAATGGCGTGACCTTCATGTTCTTGACCTTGGGGCTGAACACCATGTTGCTGGCCCGGTTGACGACCGGCATGACGACTGCGTCGTCGGTGAGGGCGATCTTCTCAGCCTGCGAGTAAAGCGCAGCAGAAGCTTTCGGGTCGGCGGTGGAGCGAGCCTTGCTCACCAGATCGTCGAACTTCGGGTTGCTGTAGCGCTCCAAGTTGTCGCCATCGATGGATGCAGTGTCGAGTAGCGGATACATGAAGTTGTCATACAGGACATAGTCGGCAAACCAACCGGCCCGGATGATTTGTCCCGCTCCCTTACGCATCTTGGAGAAGTACGTACCATCGGCGGGGAACGGATCGAGCTTGGCGTCGATACCGGCCTCCTTCAGGTTAGCGACCATGATATTGGCCACCTTGTCCCAGTTGGCACCCTCGTTGTAACTGATACGAATGGGGGTGTCGATTTTGCCGCCCGCAGCCTGCCATGCAGCAAAGTCAGCCTTGGCACCAGCCAGGTCACGCGTTGTGCCGAGCCCGAGGCCGGTGGTGCGACCCGGAATACCAACCGGAACCAACTGATCCGTGGGCTTGCGCTGACCCTGGTAAATGACCTCGGAAATCTGACCCTTGTCCGTGGCCTTCACAATGGCCTTGCGCAGCAATACGTTCTTGGCGCCACCGACGATGGGATCTTCCCAGTTGAAGCCCCAGTAGTCGGTACCCAACACGGTGCCCAGGCCCTGTTCGCCGTATTGCGCAGCAGCGGCCTTGTACTGACCAGCAGGCACAGCAGCCGACAGGCCCTGACCAGACTGGAACGAGTTGTATGCGGCGTTGACGTCCTTGGTGATGATGAAGTCGATCTCGGCCAGGGTGCCCTTCTTACCGGCATACTTGGGGTTACGGATGAGCTTTACCGAACCGCCGGCCTGCTTGGAGATCTGCTCTTTGAGCATGTACGGGCCGTTGCCGACGAGCTTGACGCCCTGCTCTTCCACCTTGACATCCGCGGTGGCCATGGACTTGGGAATGGGTGAATACACGGGATGGCTGGCGATGGCCGGATAACCACCAAACGGAATGGTGAGCGTGACCGTGAGGGTGAGAGCCTTGTCGTTGGCCACCACACCAGACAGCGTGGTGGCGGTCTTGGCGTCTATGGCCTTCTTGCCCTCGATGAGGTCAAGGTGATACGCCACCTCGGACGCAGTTGCCGGATTCGCAGCGCGCTCCATGCCCCGCTTGAAGCTGGACGGCAATACCGGCTCGCCATTGGAAAACTTCAGGCCCTTTTTGAGGGTGAAGACCCAAGTTTTGCCGCTGTCGGCGGTGGTCCACTTGGCCGCTGATGCGGGCACTAGGTTGCCTGCGGCATCAGTGTCGGTGAGCGAGTCGTACATGAGCACCGCCACCTGTGCGCCGGTGAGCGTCGAGGTGAGTTGCGGATCGATATGGTCGGGTTCGCCAGCGGCGAAGTTCTGCAGATCGACGAAAACAGCACCGGCCGGTTTGGTGGCAGCACCAGCAGTTGTGCTGGCGGCGCTACCGGCGAGGGCGAGTGCAATTGCGGCTGCACCTGCGCTGAGGAGCGTGGAACGCTTCATGAGACCTCCGTCTCGGTGGGGTGGGTGAGGGAGTCCTGCGACAACAGCCGAGGCATGGCCCCGAACTGGTCCACCGCAGGGAGGGGACAATTCATTGCAGACGGATGGCCAGGATCACCGTACTGAAGGCCCACGTGAGGCCCGCAATGATGGTGAGCCGATCGAGGTTGCGCTCCACCACAGTGGAGCCTGCGGCAGCGGCTCCTACGCCACCACCGAACATGTCCGACAGACCGCCGCCCTTTCCACTGTGCAACAGCACAAACAAGATCATCAGCAATGCGGCGACGACATTGATGCCGATGATCAGAGCGGTGAGCAACTAACTGGGTCCTTCCTCGGACTGGCCTCGACAAATACGGCCAGGTAATGGGTTTGACATCAGGGTATCAGTATGATCTCGCCACTCGGCGTTTCCGTTCTGTTAGCTTTGCTAGCAGCTCAGATGGGGTGTGAGGCCTGAACAATTTTGGCGAACTCATCGGGGTCCAGGCTGGCGCCGCCAACCAGCAGACCATCGATATCGGCCTGGGCCATGAGTTCGGCGGCGTTGGCGGCCTTGGCCGAGCCACCGTATTGAACCCGAACCCGCATCCCCGCTTCAGGGCCGAACGTGTCGGTGACCTGGGCTCGTACGGCGGCACACATGGCTTGGGCGTCGTTTGCGGTGGCGGTACGGCCGGTGCCGATGGCCCAGATGGGCTCATAGGCAATGACGAGCCGGGCTACATCCTCGGCTTTGACTTCGCCCAAACCGGCCACGATCTGGGCGCGTACTTTGGCCTCGGCTTCGCCTGCCTCTCGTTCCTCAAGGGTTTCACCGCAGCACATGATGGGAATCATTCCCGTCTTGAGGACCGCTTTGACCTTGGCATTGACGCCAATGTCGGTTTCGGCAAACAACTGGCGCCGTTCCGAGTGGCCCACGATGACGTAGCGGACCTCCAGCTTGGCCAAAAAGGTGACGCTCACTTCACCGGTGAACGCTCCTTTGTCATCGGCGTGGCAGTGCTGCGCGCCGAGTAGTAGATCGACCTTCTTCTCCGATGAGATGTACGTCTGCACCGTACGTAGATCGGTGAACGGTGGATGCACCGAGACGTCCACACGGGCATAGTCGTCCGAGCTGAGACGGAACGCCAGTTTCTCCACGCAATGGAGCGCCTCCAGGTGATTGTGGTTCATTTTCCAATTGCCACTGATGAGCGGTTTACGCAGCCCTGCCATGTGAGGGTCCTCTACCTTCAGGCCGTGAGGCCCATACGTTGACCAGCGGAGCGCAGCGCAGCCAGGCCGGGCAGATCGCCCTGCTCGATGTACTCCAGCGATGCGCCTCCACCGGTGGACACGTGACTGACCTCGTCATCGAAGCCAAATTTGGCCAGTGCCGCCGCACTGTCTCCTCCGCCCACCACGGTGAAGGCCCGGGTGTCGGCCATGGCCTGGGCCACGGTCCGAGTGCCGGCCGCAAACCGGTCATCCTCGAACACCCCCATGGGCCCGTTCCAAAACACGGTACGGGCATCGAGGATGACGTCACCAAAAGCAGCAGCAGAGCCCGGACCGATGTCGAGCCCTTTCCAACCGTCGGGGATGTCGCGATGCAACTGACGTACTTCTCCGCTGCGGCTGGCCGGATCGCGACCGAACGTGCCATCCGGGCTGAGGGCGGTGACATCCACCGGCAACACCAGTTTTTCACCGGCCTCGACCAGCAAACGTTTACAGGTGTCGAGCATGTCCGGCTCGAACAGCGATGCACCGATGGAATGACCCATGGCCGACAAGAAGGTGAAGCACATTGCTCCGCCGATGATTAGTTGACTGCAGTGCCCCAACAGGGCTTCGATGACCCGCAGTTTGTCGCTGACCTTGGATCCGCCCAGCACCGCCACGAACGGTTGGGCCGGTGCGTTCAACAGCGTCCCCAAAACCTCGATTTCCTTACCGAGAAGTCGACCAGCGGCCGACGGCAGGAATTGCGGAGGTCCCACGATGGAGGCATGGGCGCGGTGCGCCGCTCCGAATGCGTCGTCAACATACAAGTCTTGCCCGTTGATAAGCATGCGTACAAACTCCGGAGCGTTGGCCTCTTCGCCTGCGTCGAAACGTAGGTTCTCCAACAATGTGACCGCCGGAGCCAATTCGGCCAAACGGGTCCGCACCGGATCCATGGAGTATTTAGGATCGGGTGAGCCCTTGGGACGACCGAGATGCGAGCATGCGGTGACGATGGCTCCGTGCTCAATGAGCCAGGAGAGCGTGGGCAGCGCCGCCCGGATACGAAGATCGTCGTCGATGACACCGTTGGTGATGGGCACGATGAAATCGCAGCGCACCAGCACGTGCTGGCCCGAGACGTTGCCCAGGTCTTCTAGTTCCGGAACGCCGAACTTCAACGCTCAGGCCTTCTTCTTGCCCATATGGACACACAGGTCCACCAGACGATTGGAGTATCCGGTTTCGTTGTCATACCAGCCGAACACCTTGACCAACGAGCCATTGACCTGGGTGAGTTTGGAGTCGAAGGTACAGCTGAACGGCGAACCCACGATGTCCGACGACACCAGTGGATCTTCGGAGTACTCCAACACCTTGGACAGACGGCCCTTCTTGGCGGCCGCCGCAAACGCCGCATTGACCTGCTCCACGGTGGCGGCCTTGCTCAGTACGCCGGTGAAGTCCGTGATGGAACCATCCGGGATCGGCACCCGCAGCGACTGGCCATCCAACTTGCCCTTCATATGGGGCATCACCAACGCCGTTGCTCGTGCGGCTCCAGTGGACGACGGGGTGATGTTGACAGCTGCGGCGCGAGCCCGGCGCAAATCAGAATGCGGTCCGTCCACCAGCATCTGATCCCCCGTATACGCGTGCACGGTGGTCATGAGGCCATTGACAATGCCGAACGCATCATCGAGCACCTTGACCATCGGGACGAAACAGTTTGTGGTGCACGACGCGTTGGATACCACGATGTGTTGCTTGG
>JAYVGK010000281.1:0-6986 GCA_043772215.1 Acidimicrobiales bacterium
GCATCAACAACGACATCATGGCGGCTGGCGGCAACGGCTGAGTCAGCCGCCTGGAATTGCGCGGGGCCGCTTACTCAAGGGCCCGGCGCAATGACAGCGCCAGACGTTTCTTGTCCGGGGCAATCTCGAGGATCTTGACCCACACGCCCTCGCCCACGTTGACCACCTCCGACGCCTCTTCCACCCGAAACCGACTGAGCTCGGAGATGTGCACCAGGCCCTCCAATTCTTCGCCTTCGAGGGCGATAAACACCCCAAACGGGGCCAAGCCGGTGACCGTACCAAACACGAGGTCGCCCACCTGATGGCGAGTCTGGAACGAGTTCCAAGGGTCCGGCAGAGCCCGCTTGCGTGACAGCGCGATCTTGCGCTTCTCCGTGTTGACCTCCAATACCACCACGTCTACCTCGTCGCCCACCGACACCACATCATCGGGCTTGGCCACTTGGCGATGAGCCAACTCCGACACGTGGATGAGGCCTTCCACACCGCCGAGATCAACGAATGCGCCGAACGGCACCAGTGCCGAGATACGCCCCCGACGACGATCACCAACGGTGATCTCGCCCATGAGCTGCTGACGGGATTGGGCCCGCTCCTTCTCGCGAATGGGCTTGCGGCTGACCACGATGCGCTCGCCCGGCCGGTCGGCGTTCTTGGTGCACTCGATGACCACCACGCTCACCTCTTGCCCGATGAGTTCGGCTGGCTTGTTGACCCGCCGCACATCGATCAAGGACTCGGGGAGGAAGGCGCGCAGACCGAGGTCCACGATGAGGCCGCCCTTGGTGGCTTCCACCACGGACCCGGTGACCACCTCGCCAGACTCGAAGGCAGCCAGCAGCCGGGTCCAAGAGCGGGCGCGGGCCGCCCGCCGGGGCGAGATGACGTAGCGCAGGTTGCCTTGGCGACGGATGATTTGACCCTCCATGGTGTCACCCACGGCGGGGGCAGCCCCGGCAACCATCTCAGCTTTGGGTACCACGGCACGACGATTGGAATCGAGCTCGACGTCCATACCGTCCGGCCGTACCGCCGTGACCACTCCGGGGACGATGTCTCCCGGTTGATATGGCAACACTCCATCGTCATCCTGGCTGGCATCTGCCCCAGATTCGGGCGCTGCATCAGGCGCTGGTTCATTGGCCGGGTCCACCGCATGGGCGTCGGCATCAGCCGCCGCCACCTCAACCGCCTCCACTGGTTCCATCAACTCTGCTGACTGCGTCTGAGTTTCCGGTTGCTCCGGGACAAGACTTGACTCCGGCAGTTCAGTCGCCGCCGAGATGTGCTCGGGACCCTCCACGACGATCTCGTCGGGGGGCGAGGCAATCGGCGCAGAAGCGGACGCAGAATCAGGCGCAGTGTTATCGGACATCGTTGAACCTCAGCGGCAATCGAACGCCAACGGCCAGCAGCCGAGCGACTCCGGGTGGAGCGTTGGCAGGGTACTTCAGTCACAGCCTTCTCATTGAGGTGTACTGCGAGGCTGTCTGCGTCTGGGCAATGAAGATGACCAGAACATAGTCAGGGAGTGTTTTGGGTAACGGGGATAGGTAGACTGGGGGTTGTACAACCCGTGCCCGTTCTTCGGTGCGAAATTCGGACGGTGTGGTGAGCGGAGGTGCGTCTGATGACCAGCAGCTATTTTCCGGGAGGCGACGGCGATCCCCGGGTTTGGGTTGTGCGGGCCGGGTTTGTGACTCCTGGTGCGGATCTGGGATGGGGCGTAACCAAACTGTTGGCGAGCCGCCTCCACGCTCGCATGGTCGCTGTTGATAGGTGGCTGGTAACAGGGAATCTGTTGACGCATATGCGTTGGCGGAGTGTTTGGCAATGTTGGGGCGGTGTTTGTCGAACGCCACCGCCACACTTGGGGTGTTGATGGAAGCGCTGCGCCGTGCGGTCGACATTCGCGACGCACGGGCTGGCCGTGAACAACCTGGCCCCTCTTCTCTGCAAGTGTCAGTACGCGTGCTTGGCTGCTGGTGGATTTGTTGAACGCGGCAGTTGCGGTGATCGTTGCGGGCGCCTCCGCGCGATAGGTGCCCGCTGCGCAACGAAAATGCGGGCTCTTCTGTAACCAACTCGGCCGTTGACCATTGCGGAGGGAACGTCTCTGACGTCAGATCCAGGGCGATGCTGTAGCGCCGCAGGTGTCCACTCAGTCAGCCAACACTGCAGGCGGCGCCTCGTCGATATAGAGCGCTGCAAGTTCTTTCGCGATGCGGCCGAGTTCGGCACGGATTGATTTTGGCTCAAGAACTTCCACTGACGGCCCGAACATCATCAGTTTGCGCACCAGCGTGGCGTGGTCCGGACCACCGACCTCGACCTGAATGCGCTCATCAGGAGCGGCCGGACCGATTCGTAGCTTCGCCCCGAATACCCAGCGAAGCGGACGCAACTCGTCGCAACGGGCGAGTAATCTTGCCGAAACGAGGGAGTTTTCCTCGACTTTTTCAGTGATCAGCTTCCACGCGCTTGCCAGATCGAAGCCGTCGGGGCGCACCACTCGATGTCCCGTTCCCTCGACCGACGACACGCGGTCGATTCGAAACGTGCGCATGCCGGCGTCGGTATCGGCCACCAGGTACGAGGCAAGGCCCTTCGCTGCGATGCCGAGGGGATGAACCGTGCGGGTGCTTGGTTCGCCCTTCGGCGACACATAGCCGAGTACCACTTGTTCGCCACTGATGACCGCCGATTGCATTGCGTCGAGCCATCTCGGCGGTGGGCGCTCGCCTGAGCTGTGGCCCCAGCGGGTCGGGTCGACGACGAGCGCACCTGAAGCACTCTCGGCATCGTCACGCATCGTTTCCGGAAGCGCGCGTAGCAACTTACGCAATCCTGCCTTCACCGCTGGGGTTGCTGCCGAGCCCGGCCCAGCCACGAGGAAGAGCGCCCGCGCCTCCGCCGCCGTCAGACCACTGAGGTCGGTGCGGTCACCACCGAGCAGGTTCCAGCCGCCGTTTCGTCCCGGCGTCGAGTACACGGGCAGACCGGCTGCCCCGAGAGCTTCGAGATCGCGTCGAGCGGTGCGCTCCGAGATCTCCAGCTCGGTGGCCACCTCGTGAGCGGTCACCTGCCCCCTGCGTTGCAGGATCAGCAGAAGGGCCACCAGACGATCGGCTCGCATGATTTCGATCTTGCCAGGAAACCTGGACAGGAGATGTCCACTTTGCACCGTCACGATGGCTTCATGAACTCCACCCTTCCTGCTCCCCCGACCGCTTCCTCCACCTTCGCCGAGCTCGACCCCCGGCCCTTTCTGGCCAAGGCCATGGCGCTGGGCGGCACCGCGGTCGCCGCCGTTTGCCCCGAGCAACTGACCAACCCGACCCCCTGCGGGAGCTACGACGTGCGCGAACTTCTCGGCCATCTCCACGGGGCGCTCGATCGACTCGCCGTTGTTGGCCGAAACGTGGAGAACCCCTTCGCCCGGCCGGAGGAGTTCTTTCCGGAGGACGGTGACTGGGTTCATCTGTGGAAGCAGTTCAGCGACGAGGTCACCGCGGCGTGGCTCGACGACGACGCCCTCGTCAGTCCGACAATGCTGCCGTGGGCCGCCGAGTCAGGGAGCCTTGCTATGCGCACCTATGTCGCCGAGATCAGCATCCACACGTGGGATCTGGCCAAGGCGACTGGCCAAGAGCCGTCATGGGACATCGACGTGCTCACCCTGTCAGTAGACGTGATGCGCGCTGTTCTTCCCGCCGCCGGGCGCTCCGAGATGTTCGACGCCATTCGGGCAACAATGCCGTCGGAGATGCAGGGCGAACCCGACCCCTACGACGCCGCCGTAGCCGTGCCAGCCGACGCCCCACTCATTGACCAACTCGTCGCCCACGTCGGCCGCAACCCAGCCTGGGAGTGAGACCGACCCCGGCAGTCTGCGGGTGTCCGTTTATCGGTTGTCGAGGCCGGCTCGCAGTTGTGCCACGTAGGCACCCACGCCATCGGGGCCCTCTCCCTCCAGGAGACGCCGAACCACCGACGCACCCACGATGACCCCGTCGGCCACCTCCGATACCTCCATGGCCTGTTCCACATTGGATATTCCCACTCCAACCAACACGGGCCGATCCGTTACCGCCTTGAGGCGAAGCGCAATCTCCGAGGCGGTGGCCGACAGGGTGGCCCGTTCCCCGGTGACCCCCAGCGTGCCTACGCCATAGACCCATCCTCTCGACGTGGACGAGATGAGCCGCAGTCGCTCGTCCGACGATGTAGGCGCCGCCAACAGAATGGTTTCAACATCGTGGTCAACACCGATGTCGACCCAGTCCCCGCATTCCTCCACCGGAAGGTCAGGAAGGATGGTACCGCTCACCCCGTGATCGGCCAGTAAGCGCGCATAGCGCTCGTGACCGGCCCGAAAGGCAATGTTGTATGACGTCATGGCCACCAACGGAACGTCAACGTCGGCGGCGGACAACTCGGCCAACACACTCAGTGGAGTGGCCCCTCGTTGCAAGGCCAATACCGACGCCGCCTGAATCACCGGCCCATCCATGACCGGGTCACTGAAAGGAATGCCAATTTCTATGGCATCGGCCCCTGCCGCAGCGGCCGCCCGCACTGCATCCACCCAATCATCACTGACACCACCGGTGATGAACGGCACCAGCAACTTGCGACCTTCGGCGCGCTTACGAAGAAAAGCCGACTCGATACGATCCGCACTCATCGGCTGGGACAGCCTTCACACACCGGCTCACACGGATGGGTACGACACATGGCCAAGCGCTGCATGACCTGCTCTGCGTCCTTATCACCACGACCCGACAGGTTGATGAGTACGGTTGAACCCTCGGGGATCTCGCCGCTGGCCGCCGCCCGCACCAGATAGGCAATGGCGTGGGCGGGCTCCAGAGCAGGAATGATGCCCTCTAACCGAGCCAGCAGTTGCAGCGCATCCAACACCTCGTCATCAGATGCCGGAACATAGGTGGCACGTCCAGTGGCAGACAGATGGGCGTGCTCGGGGCCCACACCCGGGTAGTCCAATCCGGCCGAGATGGAATGGGCCTCCTGCACCTGCCCGAACTCATCTTGCAATAGGTAACTCTTCATACCGTGCACCACTCCGGGGATGCCCCGGCCCACGGCCGCACCGCCAGCTGGTTCCACCCCCACCAGTTTGGCGTCGGTGTCCACGAAGCCCGAGAAGATGCCAGCAGCATTGGAGCCGCCGCCCACACAGGCAATGACGTACTGCGGATCGGCACCGTCGAGGATCACCCGGCACTGCTCATGGGCCTCGTCACCGATGATGCGTTGGAACTCGCGCACCATCCACGGATACGGGTGTGGACCCATTACCGATCCGAGGAGGTAATAGGTACTGCGGACCGAGGCCAACCACTCCCGCATGGCGTCGTTCACGGCATCCTTGAGCGTCTTTGATCCAGAGTGCACGGGACGAACGGTGGCTCCGAGCAACTTCATCCGAAACACATTGAGCGCCTGGCGATGCACGTCAACCTCACCCATGTACACCACGCATTCCAGGCCGAACAGCGCACACGCCGTGGCCGTGGCCACCCCATGCTGGCCCGCACCCGTTTCGGCGATGATCCGCGTCTTTCCCATCCTGCGAGCCAGTAACGCCTGGCCGATGACGTTGTTGATCTTGTGACTACCGGTATGGGCCAGATCCTCACGCTTTAGCAGTACCCGCACGCCGAGATGCTCCGACAACCGAGAACACTCGGTGACGGGGGTGGGCCGACCGCCGTAGTCACGCAGGATGCGGCGATACTCGCTGATGAAGGCTGGATCGGCCCAGGCTTCACGGAACGCCGCCTCGAGCTCGATACAGGCCGGCATCAGCGTCTCGGGGACGTAACGGCCCCCGAAGTCACCGAAGCGCCCGTCGGCACTGGGATCTCCCATGAGCGATGCGGGCGATGAGAGCGACGGCAGCGATGGCTCGGTAATCATGTGACGTCAAAGTCCCCGGGGTACGTTGCAACCGAGCCCCGTTGGCTCGGCATCTGATCTTCCTACAGGTCGTCCTGCCAGTCGTACGGGAAATCGACCGAGGTGGGGTCGAACATCGGCTGGGGCACCTCCAAAGACTCGAGGTCGTCGACGCTGGCGCCCTTGGCGGCCCGGATGAAGGCGCGCACCTTGCGGGGGTCCTTGTGCCCCGGCGCCCGCTCCACTCCGGTGGACACGTCCACCCCCCACGGCTTCACTTGGGCAATGGCCTGGGCCACATTGGCGGCCCGTAGACCGCCGGCCAGGATGAGGGGCAGCCGGGAGGGCAGATCCTGCGCCAGTGACCAGTCGAAGGTCTCACCCGACCCGGCCACTGCGCCGTCGATCAGCACGGCCCGGATGCGGTAACGGCTGAGCTTGTCGAGCTGCGGATCGCCGGCCTTGAAGGCCTGGATCACGAACGGCACGTCAGCCGACACGATGGCCGAAACCTCGGGCGCCTCATGGCCATGGAGTTGGGCGCCACCGAGACCACAGCGCTGCACCACTTGCACCACTCGCTCGGGCACCTCATCACGAAACACACCAATGGTGAGGATGTCAGCGGGCAGGCGCTTCACGATGTCGGCCACGCGCGCCGCTGCCACCTGGCGGATGGATCCGGCGGCGAACACGAAGCCCAGCGCATCGGCGCCCATGGCCACCGACAGCAATGCATCTTCTTCGGTGGTGATGCCGCAGATCTTCACCCACACGCCAAATCACCCATCCGTACGTGTACTGACGGTTTGTGGCAGCTCTACGCCACGCAAGGCCGCCACCGCCGCCGCCGGGTCACCGGCAGTGACCACACTTTCCCCTACCAGTACGGCGTTGAATCCGGCCGCTGCCAACACCGCCGCATCACCTCGGTTACGGACACCCGACTCTGCCACTCGCACCACATGGGAGGGCATGGCCGAGGCCACCCGCACTGCCCGTTGGGTGTCGACCTCGAAGGTGTGCAGGTCGCGCTGATTGACTCCTACCAGCACGGCGCC
>JAYVGK010000282.1:0-2257 GCA_043772215.1 Acidimicrobiales bacterium
GCGCACATCAGTGGGGTCCAATTCCACGGTACGGATTGACGTTTCGGCGGCTTGGCGAGCATGCTCCACGCCGGACAACTCGGCCATGGCGGTGACAAAGGTGATGGCGTCGATGGGCTCCGGGATGGACTCCTGCTGGGGAACCAGCCCGATATGGCGATATAGCTCGATGTCGCCTCGTGGGGGCCGTCCGAGCACGGTTATGGAACCCTGCGACGGGGCCGTCAAGCCACATAGCAACCGCATCACGGTGCTCTTGCCCGCACCATTGGGACCAAGCAAGGCGGTGATGCCGGCGCCGATACCAAATGACACATCCGACACTGCCACCACGGCCCCGAAGTACTTGGACACCTGGTTGAACACGATGACATCGCCGGGGCCCTCCGAACTCATCGGGTGACTTCCAGGGTTCGGTAGCGCCATACCAACACGCCGAGCGACACCACGATCCAAGCGGCCGCCACGGCCGCCACTGCCCAGGTGGGTGAGCCCGGGAAGCGACCGGGCCGACCGTAGATCCGGTACACCAACTCCTGCGGAGTGCCACTGACGCTGATGAGCATGGCTGGGTCGCGGCCGGGGGCACCACGTTGCAATACCCCGGCCACCGAGTTGGTGACGATGACCAACAGGATCATTCCCGCTGAGGCAAACGCCTTACGGTCGGTGAACGACGACACGGCCAGTGACACCGAGGCGAAGAACACCGCCAGGAATGCACCCGACACCACAATTCGCACCAAGAGCAAGCCCAGATCGCCGGGGCTGGGGCCGATCCCCTGGAAGGTACGAGCCAGCGCCAACAGCAGCGGCGGGGCCAGCGTGACGCCGGAGATGAGCGTGGTGACTGCGGCCACCTTGGCAACAACGTATGTTCGCCTATCAAGTGGTGACGATAAGTAGGTGCCCAGTAAACGGTTGCGCCGGTCCGGGCACAACGCTTCGGGGGCCACGAACGCCACGAACACGATGATGGCGGCAATGATGAAGCCGTAGTACTCGGGGTATCCGGGGAGTGCAGTGTCTTTCAGCGTTGGCAGCAGCACGGTGAGGCCCACCAGCACAATGGCTGGCAGGTAGGCCAGGACTCCCACCAGAATTGGCAGTGCCTTGGCCCGGAACGGCCGGCGTAGGCCGAGGACTCGGGCCATGGTGAATCGATACAGGGTGGCAATGGCGCCCCGCAATCCGGTCCTCTCACCCACATAGCTGCGGTAGCCGCGGTCATGGATCCGAGCCTCGCCGCTACTTACTTCGGGGTTGCTCACGGTTGGACCTCGCTGGCTTCGAGGAAGGCGTCTTCGAGGGTGCGCCGTTCGCGGTCCAATCGGCGGATGCCCACGCCAGCGGTGCTCAAGGTGCGAGCAATGATGTCGTACATACCATCGTCTGTGTACGTACAAATGAGATTGAGGGGCCGATTGGGATCCACCTCTACCTGAAGGCCAGCCTGGCGTAGTACTCGGACTGCAGTATCGGCGTCGTTGTCCACCGTGAGCTCCACCGAAGCCCCATCGCCCTCCAGGTCCGACACCTCGCCGCCGCCGGACGCCACTCCGTTGGCGATGATCACCACTCGGTCGCAGGTGCGCTCCACCTCGTCGAGCAGATGAGAGGACAACACCACATTGAGACCCAGTTCCGAGCCGCACCTACGTACCAATGACAGCAACTGATCACGCTGCATGGGGTCGAGCCCGTTGGTGGGCTCATCGAGCAGCACCAGTTCGGGGTCGTGGACGATGGCTTGGGCCAACTTCACCCGCTGTTTCTGGCCGGTGGACATGGTACCGAGGGCCCGGAAGCGTTCTTCGCCCAACCCCACCTCGAACAGTGCATCACTGGCTCGGGCGATGGCCTGGCGTTTGGGGATGCCGTGCAGTTCCGCCACATGGCGAACGAAATCATGCGCTCGCACGTCAGGCGGAAGGGCCTCATGCTCCGCTGCATATCCGATTCGGGCGCGTACATCCGGGCCAGCCGTCCACGGGTCCAAACCCAGTACGCTGAGGTGTCCAGCTTCAGCCCGGTGAAACCCCAGCACCATGCCTAGAAATGTGGTTTTGCCCGAGCCGTTGGCCCCTAGTAGGCCGGTGACGCCCTTGGAGATGGTGAAGCTGGCCCCGTCGAGCACCGTGTTGTTACCCCAGCGCTTGGTGAGGTTCTCCACCCGGACCACCACACCGGTATCCGGCAGAGCGGTGTCCGAAGCCATTGGTCAACCCTAACTGTGGTTCGGGCCTGCGTTGGTCAT
>JAYVGK010000283.1:0-2049 GCA_043772215.1 Acidimicrobiales bacterium
CAACTCATCCACCACCACTGCATCTACTGGCTCCGTGGTGAAGTCCCTACACATCCGACGCTGGCGGATTACTGCCGACAGTTCCATCGCTCAGGCGGCCACGTCGGAATACGAGCCGCCAACCGGCTTCCCCACCGCCACCAACCGAACCCAGAACACCAATGTGTCACCCGCGTCGATGCCAGTAGGAGGGTTGTCTCCGTAACCCTGAGCGGGTGGAACGACAATCTTGCGTAGACCGCCTTCCTTCATTCCCACAATTCCCTTTTCGAACCCTTCGATGACGCTCCCTGCGCCAAGTGCGAATGAGAACAGCTTGTTGCTGGTCCAGTTTGAGTCGATCTGCTTGCCGCTGGCCCAGCCCATCAGCGTGTATTTGACTCCGACCTGCGACCTGGGGCCAGCGACTGCACCGGTTCCCAGTTCCAGATCGTCCATGATCAGCGACGTGGGCGTTTGACCGGTGGGTTTGATGAGGGTGGGTGGCTCGCCTATGCGGGCTCGGCGCTCCGGCGTCAAGGTGAGCTCCACCGGTGCATCGGCGGGACTGTCCAACACGCTCAGACTGGGCGGCGGGGCGAGCGAAACGCCCGGTGGAGCAAACACGAATGCCACCACCATGTTGGCCTCGAGGTGGAGGCTTTCGGGGTGGTCCACCACGGTGATCGTTTCGTGGCGATCACCACTGAATGTCACCACCCTCACGGATCCTTTCGACGCACCGCAAGCATCTCCGTTGGTGCGCAACAGGCCGAGGGCGGGAACGTCGAGCGAAGATGTCGTCAACTTGATACCCACTACGGACATAAATAGTCCGAGTACCGAGTTGGCCCCGGCCACCGCCTCGGTGAACGGATGGATATGGATGAGCCCATCATCGTGACCGTGGATGCCATCGGGATCGACCATTGCACTGGCGTTGATGGGATGGGTGTAGTGGTCGCAGTCGTAGATGCCATAGGCGCCATGCCAGTGGTCACCTACGAGCGGGCCGGTGACGCCCGCAACGGTAACGCTCGACGCTGTCGCAAACGTTGGGGGTGAAGCCGCCGTCGTACCCGCAGCGTTGGTGACTGCCGCCGCCCGAACGGCCGGGGTGGAACCGGTACAGCCGCCGAGAACCAGCAATGCCGCGCACGAGACGATCACGAAAAAGCGAGGGTTCATCATTGACACGACATCCACCATAAATGAGTTGGCAACAGTGCACGATCCGATGATGCTCACCCATCCTCACCCTGAGTGGTCTGCGCGCCTATTACTACGCCAATCGCGTCAGAGGAGGGAAACCTCATGGACACTGGTGGACACCATTGTGGCGTCCATGCCAGATCATGAATGCCTGGTTCGAGATGAAACACCAAGCCAAGGAGGTATGCGCGCTGACGGAAAATATGGACGACGACATCACCCAATGCCGGGTGACGGTTTCGTCGCTTGGTGACGGGGAACTGCCTATGGACGGTCCGGAACCAAGATCTTCACGCTCCGTCTCCAGAGCGCCTGATCAGTTGGAGCCGCCTGCGGCGTCCTCCACCTTCTGCTTGCCCGCCGAGATCCACGGCATCATGGCCCGCAGTTCGCTACCCGTCTTCTCGATGGGGTGAGCTTTTCCGGCGGCCCGAAGGGCATTGAACTTGGGCGATCCTGCCTTGTAGTCACCGATGAACTCCTTGGCGAATTCTCCGCTGGTGATCTCGCCCAGGATCTTTTTCATCTCGGCCTTGGTGGCGTCGGTGATGATGCGCGGACCACGAGTGAGATCGCCGTACTCGGCGGTGGTCGAGATGGAATAGCGCATGCCGCTGATGCCCTGTTCGTACATCAGATCAACAATAAGCTTGACCTCGTGGAGGCACTCGAAGTACGCCATCTCCGGTTGGTAACCAGCCTCCACCAGGGTCTCAAAGCCGGCCTGCACCAGCGACGTGAGGCCACCGCACAGCACCACCTGCTCGCCGAAGAGATCAGTCTCGGTCTCCTCCGCAAACGTCGTTTCGATGACACCGGCGCGGGCGCCACCAATGGCATAGGCGTATGACAGGGCCA
>JAYVGK010000284.1:0-18087 GCA_043772215.1 Acidimicrobiales bacterium
GTTGCGCAGGTACCGTCACACGACCCGAACCAACACCGTGATGCTCACGCTGCCCGCCGAACCGGTACCCAACACCGTGATGGGCAACGAACCAATGGACGCCCGACCCGTGGCGCGCACAAACAGACTGATGTCGGGTCCGCTGGTGGGATTAGCGCCGAAACTGACCACGATGCCTTCCGGGATGACACTCACCACCGACATGGCGACGGGCCCGGTGAGATTGTTGTCACGGGCGATGGTGATGAGATACGAGCCGATGGCGCCATCGCGCACCAATCCCACCGACGGCTGTGCAACCCCGAGCGCAAACCCATCCCCCACCACTGCCGCCGGCGTAATGGCCACCAAGGGAGTGGGCACCAGCACGGCGATGGCCATAGTTCGTACTTGCCCGCCCGACGAACCCACGATGGTGATGATCGGGAGCACCCCGTCGCCGCTGAGTACCGTGAGGGTGGCCACGGCACCGTCGCGGACGGGGTTGGGGTCGAAGGACATGGTGACTCCAACCGGAACGCTGGCCGACAGCAACACCGGGGCCACGAACCCCGGTTCCCGGCTGAGTGCAATGGGAATCGTTACCGACGTGCCTCGAGGCACGGTGATCGAGACGATGGCGCTAGCAAAAGCGAAGGACTGCGGTCGAGATGTGGGGGTAGGCACCGCAGAGGTCGTGGTGGTGGTTGGGTTCACGGCGACAGGAACGGTGGACGTCGACGTAGGCACAGCGGTCGTGGTCATCGTGGTGGTGGTGGTGGTGGTGGTGGCCCGCCGCTTGGTGGCCGCTCGACGGGCCGCCTTGGGTTTAACGGCGGCATCAGCCGCACTGGGTTCAATCGACAGCCCCACCGCCAGAGCAACCAGGACAATCATCAATCGATGCACGTCCCACCATCGCACACGGAACGCGAAACGAGGAGGAACCGTGAGGTCCCTCCTCGGATCTGGGTAACTACTCCAACAAGAGTGGGTCAGAACCCGATTCTGGTCAGGGAAAATCCCCGCATAGCCAATGTTCCGCCACAAGAATCACCCAAACACCCGTTCTTGTAGTCGGTTAACGGGTGAGCGGGTTAGTGGGTGAAAGCGGGCGTGGCAGGCGACTAGTAGTCGTCCATGCCTCCGCCACCACCGGCGGGGGCTTCCTTCTCGGGCTTGTCCACAATGACTGCCTCTGTGGTGAGGAACAGTGCCGCAATGGACGCGGCGTTTTGCAACGCCGACCGGGTGACCTTGGCTGCGTCGATGACACCGGCCTTCACAAGGTCCTCGTACTCGCCCGTGGCGGCATTGAGACCCTCGGTGGGATTGGCCAGTGAACGTACCTTTTCGATGACCACGCCGCCTTCGAGACCGGCATTGATGGCGATTTGCTTCAGCGGTTCTTCCACGGCCTTGGCCACGATGCGCGCACCAGTGGCCTCATCGCCCGTGAGCGAGTTGGCTACTGCGAGAATGGCAGCCTGAGCACGCAGTAGAGCCACGCCACCGCCAGGGACCACACCTTCTTCGATGGCCGCCTTGGTGGTGCTCACGGCATCTTCGATGCGGTGCTTCTTCTCCTTCTGCTCCACCTCGGTAGCGGCGCCGACCTTGAGGACAGCAACGCCACCGGACAGCTTGGCGAGACGCTCTTGCAGCTTCTCGCGGTCGTAATCGGAGTCGGTGTTCTCGATCTCCATCTTGATCTGGGCAATACGACCCTTGACATCTTCGGCCGATCCGGCGCCTTCGACAATCGTGGTTTCGTCCTTGGTCACCACGATCTTGCGACAGCGGCCGAGAAGGTCCAGGGTGGCGTTCTCCAGCTTGAGACCCACCTCTTCGCTGATGACCGTGCCGCCCGTGAGGATGGCCATATCCTGCAGCATGGCCTTGCGACGCTCACCGAAGCCTGGGGCCTTAATGGCCACGCTCTTGAACGTGCCGCGAATCTTGTTCACCACAAGCGTGGCGAGAGCCTCACCGTCGACATCTTCGGAGATGATGACGATCGGCTTGCCCGACTGCATGACCTTCTCGAGTATCGGCAACATATCGCGTACGGCGGAGATCTTGGATGACACGAACAGCAGGTACGGGTCCTCCAACGAGGACTCCATACGCTCCGGGTCGGTGACGAAGTACGGCGAGATGTAACCCTTGTCGAAGCGCATGCCTTCGACGAGGTCCATCTGCATACCGAAGGTTTGGCTGTCCTCGACGGTGATGACACCGTCTTTGCCTACCTTGTCGATGGCATCGGCAATGAGGCCACCAATTTCGGTGTCGGCTGCGGAAATGGAAGCGACCTGGGCAATTTGAGCCTTGGAATCGGTTTCCTTGGCGATGGCCTTGATAGCGGCCACAGCGGCCTCCACCGCTGCCTCGATGCCCTTCTTCATGCTCATGGGATTGGCACCAGCGGCCACATTGCGCAGGCCCTCACGGACCATGGCCCCGGCCAACACCGTGGCGGTGGTGGTGCCGTCCCCGGCCACGTCATCGGTCTTCTTGGCAACTTCTTTCACCAATTCAGCGCCGATGCGCTCGTAGGGATCCTCGAGATCGATCTCCTTGGCGATGGACACACCATCGTTGGTGATGGTGGGAGCACCCCACTTCTTCTCGAGTACCACGTTACGGCCCTTCGGGCCGAGGGTGACTTTCACAGCGTCAACCAGCTGTTGCATGCCCTTCTCGAGCGAGCGGCGGGCTGCCTCATCAAACGCGATCATTTTCGCCATAGCGACTCCTCTGGGGATCTACTGCCAACAATTGGCACTCACACATGCCGAGTGCCAACCCTACACGGCATGTGCGTCGTCGTTGGCAGTCTCAGGGCCCGAGTGCCAGATCACATCGGCCCACGTCACACCCGAGCAGCGCACCACTGAGCCACCACGTCCTCGATGCAGGCTGCCGTTTCCAGGCGTGAACGGTCCTCGCCGAAGCGCGCCACCAAGGAAATCACCTCCACGTTGGCCCCCTCACGCAAGGGCAATGCCCCCGGCTCGGCCAGCCCATCGAGCACATGACCCACCACCACCAACACTGGCTTGACGGCGGCAACCGCCATTTCGCACACTCCACCCACCACCTTGCCGTGGAATGACTCGTGGTCCAAGAAACCTTCGCCGGTGATGATCACGTCGGCCTCGGCGATGCGGTCGGCCAGATTCACCACGTCGGCCACCAGGGCAAATCCACTACGCAATTCCGCTCCGATGGCCACCAGGGCGCCCGCCAATCCACCGGCCGCACCAGCACCGGCAATGGCCGAGACATCCAATCCATATTCGCGTTTATACAGATCGACCAGGCGCTGGAGGCGCCGGGTGAGCAGGTTCACCTGCGCCGCAGTGGCCCCTTTCTGAGGGCCGAACACCGCCGCGGCGTCCACAAACGTGGTGGTCACGTCGCATGCCGCCACCAATCGCACACCCTTGAGTCGGGCCACCGGCTCCAAAGCCCGAAGCGCTCCGAACCCACCATCGGTGGTCGCCGATCCGCCGAGGGCGATAGTCACCGTGCGCGCCCCGGCCCCCACTGCGGCGGCGATCAGTTCACCAGTGCCATAGGTGGATGCGCCGAGGGCGTCATTTCCCTCCGAACCACCCACCAGTTCCAGCCCGGAGGCGCGAGCCATCTCTATGAACGCCCGGCCATCCCACAGCAGCCATTCGGCCTCCACTGGGTCACCCAGCGGGCCGCTCACCGTGGTGCGGCGCATGTGCCCGCCGACTGCAGCCAACGACTCCAGCGTGCCTTCTCCGCCGTCCGCCAGCGGAACCACGGTGGTGACCGCACCGCTGCGACGGCCGCCCCGGGCCATGGCCGCAGCCGCTTCCAAAGCGGTGCACGTACCTCTCAGCTTGTCGGGGCAGGCCAGAATTTTCACCGACCCGACCGGGTCAAACTAGGCCCCGAGGGAAGTGGTGGTGGTGAGCGCGGCGGCAGTGGGCGCTTCGGCGCACGGGAGATTTTTGACACTGGCGGCCAAGTCCGTGCCCACCACCACGATGATGTTGGCTCCGGCCGCTTGGGCAGGAGTCACCGGCAGACTGGCCGGAAATGCTCCCGGAACAATGTCGGCCCCCAGAGCGGTGGCAATGGCGGACGCTTCGGGCTCGAACCCGGCTTGCGCGTAAATGGCCGATGGGAGGGGCTTGGTCTTGGTGTCCACCGGCGATACGGCGTTGTAGCCGTTGATGAGACAGTTGCGGGCCCGCTTGGCCGCACCAGTGACCTTGGAACCGTTGGCCACCAAGACCTTTACCGTCTTGGGATCACGAACGGCCACCGTGATGGCGGGCAGCGTGATGACGGAGGTGGTGGATGAGACATCGGAGGTTATGGCGGTGTCCGTGGCCGCACTGCCCTTGACGGTCTTGCTGAGCACCACCGTGCCGATGACCACGGCCACGAGCAATATGAGGATGCCTCGTACGGATCGGCTGATCGAGTTCATGCTGGGCTCCTCAATACTGACCCCGCAGATGGTTCACGGGCCGTGCCGGGCGGGGTGACCGGACTGTCCTGATGGTAACGAGGCGAGACGGTGGAGTGTCGGACGGTGCTGTGTGGCTGAGCCTCAACTGCAGGAGCCGGATGTCGGAATCGAACCGACGACATCTTCATTACAAGTGAAGTGCTCTACCAACTGAGCTAATCCGGCAACGTGTTGCGATCCTCAGCCTAACGGTGCGCGCTGGCGATGGCGGCCCAATTCAAACAACGCCACGGCACCGGCCACCGATGCATTGAGTGATGCCAATCGGCCTCGTAGTGGAATGGCGGCGATCACGTCGCAGCGCTGGCGTACCAGTCGCGACAATCCGTCGCCCTCCGCTCCAACCACGACGATCACCGGTTGGTCGGCCATATGAGCCAGGTCAAACACGGTGGTGGGGCTGTCGGCATCGAGGCCGATGACCCACACTCCCTTTTCTTTGGCCTTGAGAAGAAACGAGGGAAGGCCACTGACGATTGCCAGCGGGAGGTGTTCGATGGCCCCCGCAGCCGACTTGGCAACGGCCGGGGTGACGTGCACGGCGCGGTGTCTGGGCAGTAGTACTCCGGTGACTCCCGCCCCGTCTGCACTACGCAGAAGTGCACCGAGGTTGCGGGGATCGGTGAGACCGTCGAGGGCCAGGATGAACGGGATGGGCCGATCAGCATGAGATTCCAGGAGTTCGTCAGCATCGGCTTCACGCAGTTCTGCCGCTTGAGCGATGACTCCCTGAGGGGCCTCGGTACGGGCCTGGGCGTCGATCTGATCCCGATGCATCCGCCTGATGGGCACACGCGCTTCGGTGGCAAGTTCCTCGATCTCGGTGAGGATGGCGGACTCGTCCGTGCCTTCGGCCATCATCACCACCCGGACCTTGCGGTGCCCGGCCATCAACAACTCCCGGACGGCTTGGCGCCCTTCCACCTGAGTGCCATCAAGGCCGCGCGGAGGTGCGGGACGATCCCACATTGTTCCGGCGGCTGCGGCCGGGCCACGTCCTCCCGGGCGGGGACGCCCGATGGCCCCACCACTGGAACCCGGCCGTCGTGCTCCGGACCCGGGGGGTGATGCCGAGCCCCGACCACCGGTACGGCCACCGCCCCTGCTCATGTGCGCTCCAACAATACAATGGCGAAGCAGGCGATGCCCTCACGTCTACCCAACGCGCCGAGTCCCTCTGCGCGCTTAGCTTTGACTGATACAGGTGCGTTCATCACGGCCTCCAGGCGCTCTTGCATAGCTGCTTTGTAAGGAACCAGTTTCGGCGCCTCCAACACCACCGTGGTATCGACGTTGGTGACCCGCCATCCGTGGGAGTGCACCAAAGACATTGCGGCGGCCAACATCTCCATACTGTCAGCACCTTTCCAGGTGGCGTCGGTATCGGGGAAGTGTTCGCCGATGTCACCCAGTCCAGCAGCTCCGAGTACGGCATCGGTGATGGCATGGGCCACGGCATCGGCATCGCTGTGTCCCACCAATCCGGTGGCGCCTTCGAGTACCACTCCGCCCAAAATCAACGGGCGAGTGGAGTCGGTACTGAAGGGGTGCACGTCGAAGCCCTGCCCCACCCGTAGCTCGGTCACGATGCCCCGTTTAAGTGTTGCTGACTGCCTATCCGGGCCGACAACCATTCCAGATCGTCGGCCGTGGTGATCTTACGAGTCAGCGGATCTCCGGCCACCACCACCGTAAAACCTCCCGCTTGCTCCACCAATGCCGCATCGTCGGTGGCCTCGGCACCATCCGCGTGGGCGCGACGCAGCACATCAGCGACAAATCCCTGCGGTGTCTGTACTGCCACCAGTTCGGCACGGTCCAGCGTTTCCATAACCAATGCGTTGCGTACCCGTTTCACGGTGTCGGTCACTGGCACTCCTGGAACCACACATTCAGCTCCGCCCACAAGTGCACTGACAATTTCGGTCATGACCTCATCACTGACCAATGGCCGAGCGGCGTCGTGAACAACGACGTAGGCCGCTTCTGGTGGCAGTGCGTTGATCCCCGCCCTCACCGACGCACTGCGAGTTGGTCCACCGCACACCACTCGTGCGGCCAGTGGCTCCGGGTGGTGGAGGAAATCGGCCGGGACCACGAGAATGACGCGATTGCCCACCCAGCGCTGCATGGCCTGTAACGACCAGTCGAGCACCCGCTGGCTTCCCAGCGGAAGATATTGCTTGGGTACCTCACCAGCGAACCGGGCGCCGGACCCCCCTGCCACCACGATGGCCCAGCACGACGCCGGTGCCTGGGTGTGTCGTTGCGGTTGGGGATCCATGTCCAAATCAGGGATTTAGACCAGCGCCTCGTTGAGCTTGTTCTCGGCTTCTTCCTCGTTGACACCAATGGCAAACGTGAGCTCGCTGACCAGGATCTGGCGGGCCTTGACCAACATGCGCTTCTCTCCCGCCGACAACCCCTTGTCCTTGTCTCGGATACTGAGGTTACGGACCACTTCGGCCACTTGGTAGATGTCACCCGACTTGAGCTTCTCCACGTGGTTCTTGAACCGGCGGGACCAGTTGGTGGGCATCCGTGCTTCTTTTTTGCGCAGCACGGCGAACACCTCCTCGACCTCTTCGTCGTTGATGACGTCTCGGAGGCCGACCTCTTCGACCTTGTCAACAGGAACCTTCAGGGTGAGATCACCGAAAGCCAACTTGAGGACAAGGTATTCCTTCTGCTCACCCCCGAATGTGATCTTCTCCCGCTTTTCGATCGTTGCCGCCCCATGATGGGGATACACGACTTTGTCACCGACATCGAAGGGCATGGTGCTCCAAATAGGTTCCGCACAGGCCGGAGGGAACAGGCCGAAGAACCTTGCAATTGTAGCGGCCCGCCACGTAGTTCCCGGCCCGGCGGTCTCACGCCTGATCAGAGGACGATCGGACACGGTTAGGATGATGTGACGATGGTCTCTCACGAGTTCTTTTCCAGTGTCGAATTCTTCCAGGTGTTCTCCCCAGACGCGCTCCAACGCTTTGCCGATGTCGCCAAAACGCGGACGTATCACCGAGGTGACGCTGTCTTTGCCGAAGAGGACGCCGCCAATGAGCTGTTCGTGGTCAAATCCGGGCGTATCGCCATTGCCAATCGCAATATGGACCGCGAGTCGTTGCTGGCCCTGATGGGCCCGGGTGACCTGTTCGGCGAGATGCCCATGTTCGACGGGATGGGTCGCTCGGCGGGGGCCCGTGGGTTGGAGACCAGTGAGGTGGTATCGGTGCCGTACACCACCATGAAGGCGGAACTGTCGGGCGATGCAGAGGCACTGTGGAACGTGGTGGCATTGCTGGCCCGGCGTCTGCGGGGGGCTGACGAAGCCTTGGCCGACTCGGTGTTTCTCGACGTCACCGGCCGTACCGCCAAACGGCTGTTGGAGATCGCGGGCGAAGGCGACGAGTTCCAACTGCCGGTGACTCAGGAAGAATTGGCGGGCATGATTGGGGCGTCGCGGGAGCGGGTGAACAAGGCCATCGCCCAGTTCGTGAAGCTGGGCTGGATGGAGCAGCACGAGCGCACCTACCGCATCATCGACCGCAAGCGAATGACCAACCGCTCCTCATAGTCGACTCACTTCAGCTCCACTCGCCGCCGGATGAGGCCTCGGCGTCCTCGCGTGCGGCTCGTTTGCGGGGTCGGGGCTGGGTCCGCATGAGGTCGAAGTGCCTGGCTGCGTCCATCAATGTGCTCACCCGAATGAGCGTGAGCCCCGCAATACCCGGATCCTTGATGGATTGCGGCACCACTGCCTCGGTGAACCCCAGTCGCCGTGCTTCGCTCAAACGTTGGGCGCAATACCCCACTTGACGCACCTCACCGCCCAAGCCAACCTCGCCGATGGCAATGAGGTCCGACGGCAATGCCATGTCCGACGATGACGACAACAACGCCAATGCCATGGGTAGGTCAGCAGCCGGCTCGGTGACCCGCACGCCGCCCACCACCGAGGCAAACACGTCGAATCCCCCCAGTTTGACGTTCAAGCGCCGGTCGATGACAGCCAACAGCAACGCCAACCGGCTGGCATCGAGGCCCTGTACGTTGCGGCGTGGCATCACCGCATCAGTACTGGCCACCAGTGCTTGGACCTCCACCAGCAACGGACGGGCGCCCTCCATGGCCGGTACCACCAGCGAGCCTGGCAACCCCAGCGTGCGGTCGCCGAGGAACAACGCCGACGGATCAGCGACGGGAATGAGACCTGCTTCGGCCATCTCGAACAGGCCCAACTCCCCCGTCGACCCGAAGCGATGCTTCACCGCCCGCAACAACCGCAGCGCATGATGGCGGTCGCCCTCGAACGACAACACGGTGTCCACCACATGCTCAAGCACGCGTGGGCCGGCCAGCGACCCGTCCTTGGTGACATGTCCCACCAGCAACACCGCAATGCCTTCTTCTTTGGCCACCCGCACCAGTGCGTGAGCACATTCGCGCACCTGGGTGACCGAACCCGGAGCGGACTGGAGTTCTGGGTCTGTCATGGTTTGAATGGAATCGATGACCACCACGGCGGGACGCACGGCCGCCAGATGGGCCAGCACCACCGGTATGGACGTTTCGGCGGCCAGCCACAAGTTCGGCTGCAATGCACCGAGACGATCAGCGCGTAAACGAACCTGCTGAGAGCTCTCCTCTCCGGTGATGAGCAATGCTCGCCGCCCCTGAGCGGCCACTGCACCGAGGAGTTGCAGTAGCAGGGTGGATTTGCCGATGCCTGGCTCTCCGCCGAGCAGTGTGACCGACCCGGGAACCAGCCCGCCCCCCAAGACCCGATCCAACTCGGAAAGGCCCGTGGACCACGCCTGCCAGGCCGACGGGTCCACGTCGGCGATGGGTACGGCGGGCACACCGGCGGCCGCCACCCCTGCGGCGGTGATGCCCTTGGCCCGGGCCGAGGGCGCCACTACCTCAACCTCTTCCACCAAGGAGTTCCACTCGCCGCATATCGTGCAGCGGCCAGCCCACTTCGGGAACCCGGCACCGCATTCACTACATCGGTGGACTGTGCGGACCTTGGCCATGACGGCCACCGTAGCGGTGGCCTATGACAGAAACGCCGCGTCCACCGACCCGGTCAATCTTATTGCCGACGCAGCATCCGCACGTACAACACCAAGGCACCCATAGCCCCCACCATGGCGGCCACCGGTACGGCCAACACCGTGTTCCAGCTATGAGCGGCCAGCGCCACTTTCGTGAGCTGCCCGGAGGTCAGATCAATTGTCTTGATGCTTCCGGGTACGGCCAGAGTGACGTGCAGCGGCACCAACACGGGAAGAGAGGCACCGTATCGAGCCACCACTTGAGCATCGCTTACCCCGAGGCGCGACGTGGTCCCCAGCCGCTGGGCCAGCAGATCATCACCGAAGGCCCCGTATCCTTTGGTGAGATCGATGGTGCCGGAGATCTTCGACGAGACCTGTAAGGGGGACCTACTCCGAGTCACCCGCAAGGCGGCAAAGGGACCGGTGTCACCCGAAATTTGGCGAAGGGCCGCTTGAGCTTCCTGCGGCGATGCCACCGGTTTCTCGGCCCGGAACTCCACTCGCCCGCCCGGTGGCAACGGAACCGGTCCCACCACCTGCCAACCCGCCGCCCGAAGATCATCGAGTCTGAGCAACGCCTTGAGATCGCCGGCCTGGGATACCGCATCACGGTCGAGTACTGCTTGCACGCTCACCAAGCCCGAACCGTCGGTTCGAGTTTCGACACCCACCGTGACGTCCGTGCGACAGCCCGTCAGCGCCACCCCCAACGCCGCTACCGCTACGACACGGCCGAACCAATGGGGCTGCGCTCCTCCGGTCGTGATCCGACCGAGTTGGGAGCGCCACGTCACGGGTGGCGACGGTACCAGTCGCTCATGGCGCTGGACTCCACCAGTGGCGCGACGCTGCCCGGTACATCAGCACCGGGCAGCAGTCACACATTTACAGCAGGGTCCCTCAGGTGTCGCTGGGGCCGCCGACCATCTCCTCCACCGGGGGAGGCGTGAGCCCCTCGGTGGCCTTCAGGGAGATCTCGTTGTCCACCACGTCCACCACAATGGTTTGGCCAGCGGTGAACTCCTTCCACAGCAACTTCTCCGACATCGGGTCTTCCAACAAACGCTGGATGGCACGACGCAAGGGACGGGCGCCGAGGGTGGGGTCATAACCCCGTTCGGCCAACAGGATCTTGGCTTCGGGGGTGAGGTCCAAACCAATGCCCTGCAACTTCAACTGGCCTTGCAGACGGCTGACCATCTTGTCCACCATCTGCACCACCTCGTCACGAGACAACTCGTGGAACACAATGGTTTCATCGATGCGGTTGAGAAACTCGGGACGGAAATGGCCCTTGAGTGCGTCTTGGACCTTCAGCTTCATCTTCTCGTAGGACACCGACTCGCTGTTCTTGGAAAAGCCGAGGTTGGCTTTGCGTAGATCAGCAGTTCCGAGGTTGGACGTCATGATGATGACCGTGTTCTTGAAGTCCACGGCCCGGCCCTGGGAATCTGTGAGGCGCCCGTCTTCCAAAATCTGCAGCAACGTGTTGAACACGTCCGGGTGCGCCTTCTCCACCTCGTCGAACAACACCACGCTGAACGGCTTGCGCCGCACTGCCTCGGTGAGTTGTCCGCCCTCGTCGTAGCCAACGTAGCCGGGGGGCGAACCCACCAAACGACTCACAGTGTGCTTCTCCTGGTACTCACTCATGTCGAGTGAGATAAGAGCAGCTTCGTCGCCAAAGAGGAACTCAGCCAACGTTTTGGCCAACTCCGTTTTGCCTACACCGGTGGGGCCCAAGAAGATGAACGAGCCACTGGGACGCTTGGGATCTTTGAGACCCGCCCGAGTACGCCGGATGGCCTGGCTGACTGCCTTGATGGCGTCGTTTTGGCCAATGACGCGCTTGTGGAGTTCTTCCTCCATACGCAACAGTTTGGCAGTCTCTTGCTCGGTGAGCTTGTACACGGGGATACCCGTCCACATGGCCAGCACTTCGGCCACTGCCTCTTCGTCGACCTCATCGAACAGATCGACGCCAGCGTCCTTCCATTCCTTTTCCTTGACCGTCTTTTGCTCGAGAAGTTCCTTCTCGTGGTCGCGGAGCTTGGCGGCGCTTTCGAACTTCTGGTTCTCGATTGCCTCCTCTTTCTCCTTGCGAACCTTGGCGATCTCGTTCTCGAGGTCTTTGTAATCCGGCGGCGTCTTCATCCGCTTGATCCGCAGACGGCTACCGGCCTCGTCGATGAGGTCGATGGCCTTGTCGGGAAGCTGGCGATCGGCGATGTACCGGTCGGCCAGATTGGCCGCAGCCACCAATGCCTGATCGGTGATGGTGACCCGGTGATGGGCCTCGTAGCGATCGCGTAGGCCCTTGAGGATCTCGATGGTCATGGCCACCGTGGGCTGCTCCACCTTGATGGGCTGAAAGCGCCGCTCGAGGGCGGCATCCTTCTCGAGATGCTTGCGGTACTCGTCGGTGGTGGTGGCGCCAATGGTTTGCAGCTCACCGCGGGCCAGCATGGGTTTCAGGATGCTGGCCGCATCGATGGCCCCTTCAGCGGCGCCAGCACCCACGAGGGTATGGATCTCGTCGATGAACAAGATGATGTCCCCACGGGTTTTGATCTCTTTGAGCACCTTCTTGAGACGCTCCTCGAAATCGCCGCGATAACGGCTACCAGCCACCAAGGCACCGAGGTCGAGCGTGTACAGCTGCTTGTCCTTGATGGTGTCGGGCACATCATTGGCCACTATTCGCTGGCTGAGGCCCTCGACAATGGCCGTCTTACCTACGCCTGGCTCACCGATGAGCACCGGGTTGTTCTTGGTACGACGAGACAGGACCTGCATGATCCGCTCGATCTCTTTCTCACGGCCGATGACCGGGTCCAGTTTCTTCTCCCGGGCCAAGGTGGTGAGGTTGCGACCAAACTGGTCCAGTACCAGCGAGCCTTGCGGTGAGTCGCCGCCCTGGCTGCCACTGGCCACCCCTGCGGGCTGACCTTTTTCCGAGCCTGCGGCGGCGCCGGACCCGCTTTGGTAGCCGGACAGCAGCTGGATGACCTGTTGGCGCACCCGGCTGAGATCCGCACCCAACTTCACCAGTACCTGAGCGGCTACTCCCTCGCCCTCACGAATGAGGCCGAGCAAGATGTGTTCTGTACCGATGTAATTGTGGCCCAACTGCAGCGCTTCGCGCAGCGACAGCTCGAGCACCTTTTTGGCGCGTGGAGTAAACGGGATGTGGCCAGACGGGGAACTACCGCCCTGACCGATGATTTCTTCGACCTGGCTACGCACTGCTTCCAGACTGATCGACAGTGACTCGAGCGCCTTGGCGGCTACCCCTTCACCTTCGTGGATCAGGCCCAGGAGAATGTGCTCCGTACCTATATAGTTGTGGTTGAGAAGGCGAGCCTCCTCTTGGGCAAGGACAACGACCCTACGGGCCCGATCCGTGAAACGCTCGAACACTTCGACCTGCCTCCTGCGGGTGAGGTAACACAACACTACCGGTGCACCCGGCTTATACGGCCACCAGTATTGGTGACATCCGATAGCGGTGGACGTTCATTCATCAAAATTTCGCGCTGACCAACTCTGCGAACCCTTCGAACAAGCTTCTATTGGTGGGAGGCACAGGTGGCGTAACGTTGGACGTCGTGGCCAGGCTCCCGTTTGAACTTGCGGTTCTTCCTGAGGATCTTCGGCGCGTGGAAGCGGCCCTGGTGGACTCAGTACGTACCGAGGACGCCTACATGACTGATGTGGCTGGCCACCTCATCGCCGCTGGCGGCAAACGTCTGCGCCCGGCCATGGCCATGGCGGCGGCCCATGCCGGTGGCATTCTCGTCATCAGCGATGACGTGGTTCAAGGAGCGGCGGCCGTGGAGTTGGTGCACCTGGGCTCGCTCTATCACGACGATGTCATGGACGAAGCAGCCACCCGCCGAGGCGTGCCCAGTGCCAATATTCGCTTCGGCAACGTAGTGGCGATTTTGGCTGGCGACTTCTTGCTGGCCAAGGCCTCGGAGATTGCCGCCTCGCTGGGTACCGAAGTGGCCGGGCTGCTGGCCCACACCATTGGTGAGTTGTGCCAGGGCCAGGTGTTGGAGTTGCAGAGCGTTTTTCGTCCCGACCGAACACAGGGACAGTACCTGGCCTCTATTGACGGCAAGACGGCCTCGCTGTTGGCCACATCGGCTCGCATTGGTGCCATCGTGGCCGGGTTACCCCGCGCCCATATCGATGCAATCACGGCATACGGGCAGCGCCTGGGCATGGTATTCCAAATAGTTGACGACATTTTGGATCTCACTGCGACCGACGAGCAGTTGGGCAAGCCCGCTGGCAACGACTTGGTGGAGGGCATCTACACACTGCCAGTCATCGTGGGCCTCCAGGATCCTCACCGGGGCGAGGAGTTACGGGCTTTGCTGGGTGGACCCATCGACCGTTCCGACGTGGATCGAGTTCGTAAGGTGGTGCAAGCCACAGGTGGGGTGGAGGCAGCCATGGCCGTGGGCCGCCAATACAGCGACGAAGCGGCTGCTGCCTTGGCCACCCTGACGCCCACGGATGTGATTCGGGATATGGCCATGGCCGGTCATCGTCTCATCGACTCACTGCCGCAGTAGAGATGGCCCCGCAGGAAGCGGACCGCTGTAAGAGTGGGGACATGGACACTGGGCCGGAGCAGGATGAACTCGACGAGGATGAACTCGACGAGGACGCACTCGACGCCGAAGAGGATCGTCTCGCCGAACTGTTTGCCGATCCCCGCTTCGCCGAAGCGGCGGCTCAGCGGGCCGCCATCGCCCCCGTGGCCAGCAAGAGTTCCAACGGCAGCATCGGGCGGGCCATGGCCCTCGGCTTTGCCAACGTGTTCGACCCCGACCGTCAGCGGGACGAAGTGGTGGCCGTACAAAAGCGTGGCGACGACGACCCCGATGGCCCATCTACCGACCTTGATCGGGACAATCCAAAGTCCTCACGGATCACGCTGCGCCGCAGGAAGTAGTGAACGGCTACGGCCGTAATTATGAGGAGCGGCTGAGAATCCACGCTGAACGGGCATCAGCCCCTCATACGCACCTCATAGTTGCAAGTGAATCTTGGTACGTCGCTCTGGGTCCAACCCGGACAGGCGCAGGAGGATTCACATGTCATCAACCAGTACCGCCCTCACCGATACGGACTACGGCACCGTCGACAATCACGTATCGCTGGTGCCCAGCATCCCGTTGCGACGCGACGCCTACGGCCGCCTTGTTGCCCTTCCTCGCCGTGAGCGGGCCCGACGCGGCGACGGAGACCGTTTGCGAGGGGAAATCCTCGAAGCAGCCGAATGGCTACTAGCCCGCTACGGCCACGACGATGCCGTGTCCATCCGGGCCGTCGCCAACCGAGTGGGCTGCACCCCTCCTGCCATCTATCTGCACTTTGCGGACAAAACCGAGATGCTGTTCGAGGTGTGCGCACGCCGCTTCGACGACCTCCGTGTCCGGATCGACGCCGCCGTCGAAGGCATCGCCGATCCACTCGACTGTTTGAGAGCAAGTTCGCAGGCATACATACGATTCGGGCTCGACCATCCCGAGCACTACCGCATCTTGTTCATGCAAAAGGCCATACTCACTCCCGAGCAGTGGAAAGACCTCCGCCTCACCGGAGTCAGCGGCTTTGAACGATTGGAAGCACGCTGCCAATCGGCCATCGACAGTGGTGTGCTTCACGTCAACGATGCCCGCACCATGGCACTGGCCATTTGGCAGATGGCCCACGGCATCATCTCGCTGTTGATCACCAAGCCGCAGATGGATTGGCCCGAGACCTCGGAGATGGCCGATCACCTGATAGGGACGTACCTGAACGGTTTACGGGTAACCCCGATACCGAGAATCACTCCAGGGAAGTGATGAACTCCCACTGGTCCGCACTCACGGGCATCACCGACAGACGGTTGGCCTTGCGGATCAGTGGGAAATCTCCTAGTTCGTGAGCGTGTAATCGCAATTCGCTCAATGGAATCACCCGCTTCAGCTTGCGGGTGAACTTCACGTCGACTCCCATCCATCGTGGAGCTGACAGTTTGCTGGCGGGGTCATAGTGATGATCGCCCGGATCGAATTGAGTGGGGTCGATCTTCGGGCCGCTGGCCACGCTGGCCACGCCCACCACCCCCGGAATTGCCGTACTCGAGTGATAGAAAAGTACCCCGTCACCCACCGTCATGTGGTCACGGAACATATTGCGTACCTGGAAGTTGCGGACTCCGTCCCAGAACGTTGTTTTGCCGGGTGAACGGGCCAGATCGTCGATACTGAACGAGTCTGGCTCACTCTTCATCAACCAGTATGAGCACATACTACTGGTCCAACAGCTGAGGGTGGGAGCGGGCCACTTCGGCGGCCGCTTCACCGGACAGTTCCGCCGCTCTGAGGAGATCGTCCTCACTATGCGACAGCGATGGGAACATGGCCTCGTAGGCCCCTGGCGCCATGGCCACCCCCCGGCGCAGTACCGCGTGGAAATACGGCGCATACAGGCCATTGGTGTTGACCACCTTGGCTTCGTCGTAGTTGGTGACCGGTTGCGGTCCCATGAAGATCCCCACCAAAGAACCCACATTGGGCACCTGTACGCAAAGATGAGCACCCACCGCCGCCCGTAACGCATTGGCAAACAGCTCAGCGCGCTTAGCAAGCTCGACGTAAGCGGCGTCGGTCATCATCTCGAGCACGGCCAGGCCCGCCGCACAGGCCACCGGATTGCCGCTCATGGTCCCCCCCTGGTACACCGGGCCCAATGGCGCCAGGTACTCCATGATGGCTCGTGACCCACCGAAGGCGCCTACCGGCAACCCGCCGCCTATGACCTTGGCCCACGCCCACAAATCAGGTTGCACGCCAAGGCGTTGCGACCCTCCGCCGTTGCCCAAGCGGAAGCCGGTGATGACTTCATCAAAGAACAGCACTGCCCCCACCCGGGTGCACTCGGTACGTAACCCCTCCAAGAAGCCGGGGACAGGCGCCACCAGCCCCATGTTGGCTGCCACCGGTTCCACAATCACTACGGCGACGTCATCGTCGAGATGGGGCACCACGTTGTACGGCACCACCACGGTGTCGGCCACGGCACTGGGCGGTACCCCCGCCGTACCGGGCAGGCTCTGCTGCGCCACCCCGCTCCCCGACTCGGCCAGCAGTGCGTCAGAGGCCCCGTGATAGCAGCCACCGAACTTCACCACCTTGGTACGGCCGGTGACGCCGCGCGCCAGGCGGATGGCGCTCATGGTGGCTTCGGTACCCGAACTGGTCATGCGCACCATCTCCACCCCGGGCACCCTGGCGCAGATGGCCTCGGCCAGTAGCACCTCGCGATAAGTGGGGGCCCCAAAAGCACTGCCTTCGATGACCGCACGCTGTACTGCCTCCACCACCTTGGGATGGGCATGGCCGAGAATCGACGCTCCGTAGGACTGTACGAAGTCCATATAGCGATTTCCCTCCACGTCCCACACCTCAGCGCCAAGTCCACCGGCCACTGTGTACGGCACACCGCCCACGCTGCGAAAGGCCCGTACCGGTGAGTTGACGCCGCCCACCAACACCTTCTGGGCCCGGTCGAACATGGACGCGTTGGTTTCTCCACACAACGTGCCGTTGGCCGTGGGGCAACCACCTACGGGTTGCGCGCAGCCACCAACTCGCCCGCACAACGTGTCGGTCATCGCAGGGCCTCGGCCATCTCACGAGCGAGATAGGTGAGGATGACATCGGCGCCAGCGCGTTTCACGGCCGTGAGTTGCTCCAACGCCACCGCCGGACCGTCGATCCACCCGTTGGCGGAAGCCGCCTTCAGCATGGCGTACTCCCCCGACACGTGATAGGCCGCCACCGGCACATTGGTAAGTGCACGAACTTTTGCGATGATGTCGAGATACGTGATGGCGGGCTTCACCATGACCATGTCCGCCCCTTCGTCCAGATCCAATTGCATCTCCATGATGGCCTCCCGAGCGTTGCGCCAATCCTGCTGATAACCCTTGCGATCACCACCTCCCACGATCTGCACATCCACCGCATCACGGAACGGGCCGTACAAGGCCGATGCGTACTTCACGGCGTAGGCGAGGATGGGAATGTGGCCATGCCCGGCACCATCCAAGGCGGCGCGGATGGCCGCCACCTGACCATCCATCATTCCGCTGGGGGCCACCATGTGGCTGCCAGCATCGGCTTGGGCCACCGCTGCTTTGGCGTAGAGAGCCAGGGTGGCGTCATTGTCGACATCGCCGTCGGCGCCCACGATGCCGCAGTGGCCATGACTGGTGTACTCATCTACGCACAAGTCGGTGATGAGCACCATCTGCTGGCCCACTTCGTGACGGAGATCGCCCAACGTGGCCTGGACAATGCCGTACTGGTCAAATGCGCCGGAGCCCACTTCGTCTTTGTGGGATGGCACCCCGAACAGCATCACGCCCGCTACGCCCAGTGCCGCCAACTCCGCCACTTCTTTGCGGACCGACTCGCGAGTGTGTTGCACGACCCCGGGCAACGAGGCAATGGGTTGCGGCTCGGC
>JAYVGK010000285.1:0-2941 GCA_043772215.1 Acidimicrobiales bacterium
CTGGTGGCCCGTGCCGGTGAAAAGATGGAGGCCTCCGGCGTCAAGTTGCTGTGGGGCACGGCCAACTGTTTCTCCCACCCCCGCTATGCCGCCGGAGCCTCCACCAATCCTGACCCCGAGGTGTTTGCGTTCGCAGCGGCCCAGGTCCGCAACGCCTTGGAAGCCACCCACACTCTGGGGGGCGCCAACTACGTGTTGTGGGGTGGACGTGAAGGGTACGAGACTCTGCTCAACACCCGCCTTGGTCAAGAAGAGCAGCAATTGGCTCGGTTTCTGCACTTGGTGGTGGAACACAAACACCGGATCGGCTTCACCGGCACACTGCTGCTCGAACCCAAGCCGCAAGAGCCCACGAAGCATCAATACGACTATGACAGTGCCACCGTGCTCGGCTTCCTCGAGCGCCACGGACTCGCCGGTGAGTACAAGGTCAACATCGAGGTCAACCACGCCACGCTGTCCGGCCACTCGTTTCATCACGAAGTGGCGTTCGCTGCCGCCCACGGTTTGCTCGGCAGTATCGACGCCAATCGCGGCGACCCACAGAATGGTTGGGACACGGACCAGTTCCCCAACTCGGTGGAGGAGATGTCATTGGCCATGTACGAAATTCTGCGTGCTGGTGGCATCGGTACCGGCGGGTTCAACTTCGACACCAAATTGCGACGCCAAAGCATGGATCGCACCGATTTGTTTCATGGCCACATCGGCGGCATCGACACCTTGGCTCAGTCGCTGCTGGTGGCCGCATCGCTGATGGAAAACGATGTGCTGGAGACGGCCAAGGAACGGCGCTATCAGGGGTGGGCCACCGAACGAGGACAAGCCATGCTCTGCGGCCCCGTCACCCTGGCCGAACTGGCCGACGAGGCGCTCGCCGCCAACCTCAACCCGTCGCCAGTGTCTGGTCGCCAGGAGTTGTTGGAAGGGGTGGTGAACCGGGCCATCTGGGACATCCGGTAGCACCTCTGGCTCAAATACCGGCCACTGTTGCCGAAGCTCACCACTCTTGATGAACAGCAACCACGGGTTGCTTCCGAAGATCTTCAGGTGTGTGCTCATCCGAGCATGACCTCAAGGAGACCAGCCGTGCTCGAACTCTTCGTCAATCTGCAGACGTGGGTGAGTCGGCGCAAGGCGCAGATCGACGAACGGGGTGCTACCGCAGTGGAATACGCGCTCATGGTGGGCCTCATTGCAGTGGCCATCATCGCTGCGGTTTCTCAGTTGGGAAGGAAGGTCAAGGGCACCTTCAACACCATCACCAACACCCTGCCCGGGTAACACTTAGGAGTCGATTTCGGCCAGAACCTCGCTGATGATTTGAGTCACCTTGTGCGCGGCAATCTCCTCACCGCCCTCGGCTTCGGCTATTTCATGGGCAAATCCTTTGACCGAAGGGTCGCCACCTACGAGCACATGACGAAGCGCCTCAGCGCTGGGTTCTGGATCGCCCAGTGCTTGCACCGCTTTGTGGACGTCTGAGTCGGGGTCGACCGCCACCGCATGAACCACCGCCATCGCTTCCTCACGTCCCGATGCCGTCGACGTTGCGGGCTGGCGATCGGGGTCTTGGAGCAGGTCCCATTCGGCAAGGGCCTCCACATAGCCCGGCTGGCCGGGATGCAGGGTCCGGGTAGTTGGTGCATCCAGCGTTTCCTGCGAGGTCCCCGTGGCTGCGTCGTCTTGGTCGTGGTCGTGACGTCCAGCAACAATGGGCACCGTCAACGTGCCATCGTCATTTCGTATGATGTCCATCAACAGACCATACCCGCCCACGGCGATATCCAACCTTTTCCTGTAGAACCGAGTCGTTAGCGAGACCATGGACGTGCCTACGTTCACCTGCACAGCACCCGAGAATGACGGCGAAATGAGCGTCTCCGGGGACATTGACGACGCTGCCGGTGAGACGCTGGGAAAAGCGTTCGCCGAGTTGATCTCCCTTGGCGCAGATCGACTGATCATTGATGTAGTCGGGGTCACATCGCTGAGCCTGACGGGAATGAACGCCCTCATCAGCGCCGCCGGAACTGCTTCATTGTTGCGAATACAGCCAGGCAATCCCGTAGTTGACCAACTCATTTCTGAGCTAGGAGTCCAATACCTGTACGGACCGGCCCGGCGGACGGCGGATGGGTCGTAGCGGACCACTAGGGTCGATCGTGATGACCGTCATTGCTGTGATCCTCGGCGTCGTTGCGCTCAGTGCCATCGTTGCAATCATCGTTGCGATGCGTCGCTTGAGCCAACAGCAAGCAGACACTGCAGCAGCTCAGCAATCGATGTTGGACGCCCAACACCAGATGGGGGTGGCCGATGCGGCGCGCATCACGGCCGACGAGCATGCCAAGGAGGCCCGGGAAACGGAGCAAGCGGCCGTGATTCGAGCCGCAGCGGCCAACGATGCACTTGCAAAGTTCCAAACGGCCGAGTTGGAGCGTTCGAAACATGCCGCCACCGCACTCGACCCGCAGTTGATGTGGGCTTTGGAGTTGGTCCGCAGCGAACGCACATGGCGCAATAGTGTTTCCATCGGCCCCAATCAGTCATCGGTCCTCATCGGGTCGGTCAATGTGTTGGCCGACGTGTTGCAGGTGGAAGCTGACGCAATTCGCGAAGAGGTCGGCACCTACGTTGAGGTTCGCGCTGACGTGCCCGCTGATGTCACTGCGGCCGGTTGTCTGCTCGCCTTGCGGATGGCCCAAGAGTTACTGGCCACGGTGGTGCGACGCGTGGAGACGTCCCTTTTGGAAGTCCATGGGGATGGCACCGACATCGTCATCACGCTGTGGTCTACCGACGAACACGGAGCGTCCATCGAGCCGGGGACACTGGCCATGCCCACCTCAGAGGGCATCCAACCAATCCTCGGAGGCGTACGGGTTCGTAACGTCATTGCAGCCGCTGCGGCGCCGGTCGGCGTGTTATTCAGTCCCTT
>JAYVGK010000286.1:0-5250 GCA_043772215.1 Acidimicrobiales bacterium
ACGCTGCTCGCTGACGGCGGCTGTCGAGTGGAAGACAACGGCCGTGGCATTCCCACCGCCCCCATGAGGCACGAGGACAAGCGCTTCAACGGGCGTCCAGCAGCCGAGATAGTGCTGTCAGAGTTGAACGCCGGAGGCAAGTTTGGTGAAGGCAGCGGTTACAAGGTCTCCGGCGGCCTTCATGGCGTGGGTGTGTCTGTGGTCAATGCGTTGTCGGCCCGTCTCAGCGCGGTCATCGACCGCGAAGGCCAACGCCACGAGTTGGAGTTTCGCAACGGCGGCACGCTCAGCATTCCTCTGCATGTCACAGGGAAGGCCGCCCGTGGCCGCACTGGGACCACGGTGACGTTCTGGCCCGACGAAACCATCTTCGAGACCACGGACTTTCGGGCCGAGACCATGTTGGAACGTTTCCGCATGATGGCCTTTCTCAATGCCGGCCTGGAGATTCGCTTCACCGATGACCGGCCCAATCACGAGCGCGAGGGAGCACCGGAAACCGAGGTGTTCAAGTTCAACCAAGGGCTGGTGGATTTCGTGAAGCATCTCAATGCGTCGAAGGAGCCGTTGTTTACCAAGGTGGCGTCGTTCAAGGTGTTCGATGGCGAGAACGTCGGTGAAGCCGAGGTGGCACTGCAGTGGAACACGGGTTACTACGAGGGGCTGCACTCGTTTGCCAACGGAATTGCCACCATCGAAGGGGGTACCCACGTTGAAGGCTTCCGGGCCGCACTCACCACGGTCATCAACAAGTACGGCCGTGAGAAGGGCCTCATCAAAGAAAAGGACGACAACCTCGGCGGCGAAGACATCCGTGAGGGCCTTACCGCCATTATCTCGGTGAAGTTGCGTGAGCCGCAGTTCGAGGGTCAAACCAAGGGCAAGTTGGGCAACACCAGTATGAAGACGTTGGTGCAGAAAGCCACCAACGAGAAGATTGCGGAGTGGCTGGAAGAAAATCCGGCCGAAGCCAACCGCGTCATCAAGAAGTCATTGCAGGCTCAACAAGCCCGTATCGCTGCCCGCAAGGCCCGTGAAACGGTACGCAAAAGCGCAACTTTTGGTGGCGGGTTGCCCGGCAAGTTGAAGGACTGTTCCAGCAAGAACGCTCCGGAATGCGAGCTGTTCATTGTGGAGGGGGACTCTGCGCTCGGCTCGGCCGTGGATGCCCGCAATCCCAAGGTGCAGGCCATCCTGCCCATTCGTGGCAAAATTCTAAATGTCGAGCGCAGCCGGATCGACAAGATGATGGGTAACGCAGAGATCCAGGCACTGATCTCTGCGGTGGGGGGCGGGGTGGGGGAGGAGTTCGACGTCTCCAAAGCTCGCTATCACAAGGTCATTGCGCTCTGTGATGCCGACGTTGACGGTGCCCACATCCGCACGCTGCTGCTCACGTTCTTCTACCGGCAGATGAAGCCACTGGTGGAGGCGGGCTTCGTCTACATCGCCCAACCGCCGCTGTTCAGTGTGGTGGTGGGCAAGGACAAGCAGTACCTCAAAGACGACTCGGCCCGGAATGCATTTTTGGCAGCAAACCCCAACAAGAAGTACGAGTTCAACCGATTGAAGGGTCTTGGCGAAATGGACGCCGACGAATTGGGTGACACCACCATGGACGCCGCCAAACGCACCCTGCTCAAGGTGACGGTAGAGCAGGCCGCCATTGCTGACGAGGTCATGAGCGTCCTCATGGGTGATGACGTCGACAGTCGCAAACAGTTCATCGTGCAGAACGCCAACGACGTTCGTTTCCTGGACATCTGAAGAGGGCTGATCAATGACCAACATCGAACCACCACTCGAGTTCGGCAACATCGAACCAATCGAGATTCAAGAGGAGATGGAACGGTCCTTCATGGACTACGCCATGTCCGTCATTGTGTCTCGTGCCCTACCAGACGTACGCGATGGCCTCAAGCCGGTACATCGACGCATCCTGTACGGCATGGACGAACTCAACGCTCGCCCGGACCGTCCTCATTTGAAAAGCGCTCGTATCACCGGCGACGTCATGGGCAAGTACCACCCCCACGGCGACAGCTCCATCTACGACGCTCTCGTACGTATGGCACAACCGCACAGCCTGCGTCACCCGCTCATCGATGGGCACGGCAACTTCGGGTCCCCGGATGCGGGAGCGGCTGCAGCCCGATACACCGAGTCACGATTGGCGCCGTTGGCCCAGCGCATGCTGGCCGGGCTGGACGAGAACACCGTTGATTACGTGGACAACTATTCGGGTGAGTTCCAAGAGCCCACGGTGCTGCCCGCCCGCTTCCCCAACTTGTTGGTCAACGGCAGCCAGGGCATCGCCGTGGGTATGGCCACCAACATCCCACCGCACAACTTGGGTGAAGTGTGTGATGCCGTGGTGCACCTCTTGGAGCACCCCGACGCCACCGTGGACGAGCTCATGGCCTTTGTCAAAGGACCGGATTTCCCTACCGGTGCGTTGATCCTGGGCCGCTCCGGCATCATGGACGCATACCGCACCGGTAAGGGTTCCATCAAGATGCGAGCGGTGGCCGAAATCGAGGAGGGCAAAGGCAACAAGGTCCACATCGTGGTCACCGAACTGCCATATCAGTCCAGCCCCGACGCCATTCTGCGTCGACTCGGCGATCTGGTGAAGTCCGGTGAGCTCTCTGGCATCACCAATGCCAACGATGAGTCGGCCAAGGGCAAGACCCGCCTGGTCATCGATCTAGCCCGTGACGCAAACGCCAACGTGGTGCTCAACAACTTGTTCAAATACACGGCACTACAAAGCACGTTCAGCGTCAACACCGTGGCCTTGGTGGATGGGGTGCCGCGCACCCTCACGTTGTTGCAATGCCTGCAGCACTACATCGTCCATCAGGTGGACGTCATCACTCGCCGTTCGCAGAATCGCCTCGACAAGGCCAACAAGCGAGCCCACATCGTTGAGGGGCTCATCAAGGCCCTCAACCTCATCGACGCCATCATCGCAGCCATCCGAGCTTCCGATGATCGCGCTGCGGCGCGCGGTGCGCTCATGACGGCACCGTTCGAGTTCAGTGAAGAGCAGGCCAACTTCATTCTCGATCTGCAGTTGGGTCGCCTCACCCGTTTAGGCCGTATCGAGCTGGAGTCTGAAATGGCCGCCCTCCGGGCAACCATTGCTGAGCTCACCACCATTCTCAATGATCCGTTGGTGTTGCGGACAGTTATCAAGAACGAGCTGACAGAGATCCGTGCCGAGTTCGCCAATCCCCGCCGATCGGTCATCACGTTCGATCCCGGCGACATGAGCATCGAGGACTTGATAGACGATCAGGAACTGGTGATCACGTTCTCCAAGATCGGTTACATCAAGGCAATGCCAGCGGACACGTTCCGCACTCAGGGTCGTGGCGGTCGTGGCATAACGGGTGCCAAGCTCAAAGACGATGACTACGTCACGGAGTTGATCACCACATCGGCACATGCCTATCTGCTGTTCTTCTCTAATCGGGGACGCGTCTATCGCCTGAAGGCGCACGAGATTCCGGTGAAGGATCGCACAGCCCGGGGCACGGCCATCGTGAACCTGCTGCCGCTGGGACCAGATGAGAAGGTCCAGGCCATTATTGATACGCGCACCTATGAAGATAATCGTTATCTGTTCTTCTGTACCAAGCTAGGTCAAGTCAAGAAGACATTGATGAGTGAATACGACAGTTCGCTGCGGGCTGGGCTCATCGCCGTCAACCTTCGTGATGAGGACGAGTTGGTGAAGGTGATCCAAACCAATGGTACCGACGACGTGCTGATGGTGAGCCGTTTGGGTATGGCCATCCGTTTCAGCGAAGAAGAAGTCCGGTCCATGGGCCGAGCGGCGGCCGGCGTGCGGGGCATGAAACTGAAATCGGGTACCACCGATGAAGTGGTGAGCTGTGACATGGTTGATGACAGCACCGACATCCTGCTCATCACCAACGCCGGATTCGGAAAACGGGTAAAGGTGGAGAAATTCAACCAGCAGGGCCGTGGCGGTCAAGGTGTCATTGCCATCAAGTTGCCGGTTCGCAAAGGTCAACTCACTGCGGCATTCACCGTGGAGCCCGAAGACGAAATCATGTTGGTGTCCGATAGTGGCGTCATCAACCGGGTGTCCGTTGGCCAGATCAGCTCGCAGGGTCGTGAGGCCACTGGAGTGCGGGTGATGAACATGGATACCGGCGCCACGGTGGCATCGGTGGCCAAGGTCATCAATTCCGACGGTGTGGTGGCAGACGAGTCCGACTGATCCTCGCCCCGTACTGATTCATCCCTTCCCCCTCAATTCGGACAACAACGAAGCGAGAGGGTGGTGCGCGTGAACAAGCACGAAAGAGGGACGGTCACGGTGTTGATGGCTGGTGTGATGATGCTGGCGGCAGCCATGATGTGGGGGGCTGCGCAGTTTGGTGGCGCAATGGTGGAGAGGTCACAGGCTCAGACTGCGGCTGACGCTGCAGCCTTGGCCGGGGCGGTGAACGGGGAGCAGGCTGCGTACAACCTGGCCGCTGCCAACGCAGCCGCCGTGGTGTCGTTTTCGTTGGTGGCATCGGAAACCGGCAACGACGCCCGTGTCACGGTAATCGTGGGCGACGCCCAAGCCAGCGCCGATGCCCACTATGAACTGCCGCCGCCACCCCCTCCGCCCCCTACGCCGGTTGAGCCCACCACCACTGCCGAGGCGCTACCTCCGCCAACCTCGACCACCGACGTTCCCATCTAGGCAGTGGAGGGTAACGTCTCATCGTGACCACACGTCGACGTCGGGGCGTGAGGGTTCGGCGGCAGGTGAGGCGTCTCGAATTGTGGCCGGTGGCCAAATTGGCGCTGGCGTTCCATTTGGCGTGTGCGGTGGTCAGCATGGGAGCACTGGTGGTGGTGTGGCTGGTGGGCCGCAAACTGGGGACGGTCGATCGGGCGGCCAAGTTTCTCGAAGATGTCGGGTTCGCCCGAGACTTCGAGATCCACGGCCCGGTATTGTTGCGTGCCGCCACTGCGGTTGCTGGTGTGCTGGTACTTGGCAACACGGTGGGGACGGTGGTTCTGGCATTTCTCTACAACTCGTTATCGGGGCTGCTGGGAGGGCTGGTCTTCAGCGTTCTCGAGGAGCAGTCGCCTCGTAGGCCAGCCACAACGAGGCGAGATCGAAAGAGGTCGGCAGCCGAGGGTGCAGTGTCACCCCCGGCCGTACCGGTGCGCCCTGTGGTTTCGTCGCCCCCGCCGGCGCCCCTGGAACTGGAGCCTGCT
>JAYVGK010000287.1:0-4140 GCA_043772215.1 Acidimicrobiales bacterium
CCGTAGCAATGAGAGCGGCCGGAATCGATCGACGAAGAACACGTGCCAAATAGCCCGGACGGAACCGACGATTGGTGTGTTCGCCGGCCAACACCAACCCCGGGATTCCAATGGTGAGCGCAGCAGTCCATGTGAGTTGACGCGGCAAGAACGGGTAGGCACGCGCAGTAACGCCAACCAGCAGAGCCAATAGCGCGGCGTACAGCACTTTCACCAAGAAGAGATGAGCCACCCGTTCGACGTTCGCCAGTACCCGCCTTCCTTCTTCCACCAGGCGGGGCAACGAGGTGAAATCACTGTCGAGCAACACAATGTCGGCCAAGGCACGGGTGGCCGGGGCTCCACTGGCCATGGCAATACCCAGATCAGCATCTTTGAGAGCCAACGCATCATTGACGCCGTCGCCCGTCATGGCCACCACGTGGCCCTCCGCTTGCAATGAGCGGACGATGAGGCGTTTCTCATCGGGGGCGACGCGCCCGAACACGGCGATACCAGCCACCCGATTGACGAGCACAGAACCCCGAATGTCACCAGACAACTTCATGTCACTGAACCGAACACCCTGATCTGCGTGGGGAACACCAACACGTCGGGCTACGGCGGCAACAGTGGCCGGGTGATCCCCCGATACCACCTTGATCGTCATACCCTGTCGAACCATGTAGGCAATCGCCTCTGGTGCACCCGGGCGGATCTGCTCCTCGAGCACCACTAGTGCCACCGGTTCCAGATCGGCTGGCGTACTGGGATGGCGGTCACTTCGTGCCAACACCAGGACACGCATTCCTTCAGCCGCCAACTCGTCTACACGGGCGTGGTGGCGACCGTAGCCAAGCACTTCCGGTGCACCGATGGCCCATGTGCCGTGCTGATCAAATGTAACGGCGCTCCATCGTCGCGAAGAGGAGAAGTCGACTGAGGCCGACACGTTCCAACCGATTGGAGCCTTCTTGGCTTGGTGGATGGCCGACAACGTGGGACTGGAACCTGGCTCTGCAGCCAGCGCTCCCAGCACGTCATCAATCAGTTCGTCGTCGAGATCCAAGTACGCGTCCGTGATGCGCTCGACTCCAATCAGTTTGATGGACCCATCGGTGAGGGTTCCGGTCTTGTCGAGCAGGATGGTATCGGCGCGGGCCAGCACTTCCACGGCTGCCAACTGGTGCGTGAGTACGCCTCGGTGAGCCAGCCGGGCGGCAGCCAAGAGAAAAGCCATGTTGGTGAGCAGCACCAAACCGTCTGGCACCATCGCGCCCATAGCGGCGGCAGCGTCCACCACCGCGTCCTGCCATGAGGCATTGCGACGAAGTTCGCCCCACAACAGCAGTGGGCCCACCACCACCAGCGATCCCATCACAATGATGAGGAGACGATTGGTGTCTTCCACGAGGGTGGAACGGGTTCGTCGTAGGCGCCGAACATCAGCTGTCACCTGATGGGCATATGCGTCCTTGCCTACCTTAGTCACCTTGACCGTGCCGCTGCCGGCCACCGCGATGCTGCCCGACAGGAGCCCATCGCCGAGTTCTTTGATGATCGGCTCCGATTCACCTGATAACAACGACTCATCCACCTCCAGTCCGAGGGATGTAGCAAAACCGTCCGCCGGTACCTGATCACCGGAACTCAGGTGCATCACGTCTCCGGGCACCAAGTTGGTCACGCCGATGACGACCTCGGTGGAGCCACGCACCACCCGCACCGTGGGGGCGTAAACCACACTGAGTTGGTTGAGAATGTGCCGGGCCCGGACCTCCTGAGCAATTCCGATACCGGAGTTCAACACCACGAACAATCCCACCAGTGTGTCGCCCCACCGGTGGGTGGTGGCCACCAGCAGCGTCAATGTCAGTAGCAATGCGTTGTACGGCGTCACCACGTTGGCCCAGACAATCTGGCGCAGGGGCCGCGAGAGCGTTACATCACTGGCCACTACGTCATCGTGGCTCACCTGACACCTGCGATCTAGGGCCGATGGTCCCTTGCCATTGAAAATCCAAGCCAAGTCGGTGACCATCAGCGGACCTGTCACGATCTTGGTCATGAGAGTGCTGCTGGTGGAGGACGATGACGGAATCGCCATACCGCTTCAGGCAGGCTTGACCCACCACGGATACTCGGTGATCAGGGTGAGCCGTGGTGGTGACGTCATGAGCGCCCTACCTGCCGACATCGTGCTTCTAGATCTGGGGCTCCCTGACATGGACGGCCTGGATGTGTGCCGGTCGTTGCGCCGAGAAGACCAGAAGCTCCCGATAATCGTGCTCTCGGCTCGAGGGTCAGAAATCGACAGGGTGGTGGGCCTGGAGTTGGGGGCTGATGACTACTTGGCCAAACCATTCGGCATGCGTGAGCTGATCGCCCGTATCCGCGCAGTCATGCGCAGGTCCGACACGTCCGCATCCGATGGGGATGGGCATGGGCATGGGCAGGGGCACGATGCACCCAGCGGGCACTCGACAGACGAGCAGAACCGGAACTCCCGGATACAAACGGTGGGGACCCTCGTGATTGACCTTCGCACTCACAGGGTCACGTTGGACGGAGACGAACTCATGCTGACGACCAAAGAGTTCGGTGTGTTGGCCATGCTCAGCAGTGATCCGGGTGCGGTGGTCACGCGTTCTGATCTCATCGAGCACGTCTGGGATGAACATTGGTACGGGCCCACAAAGACCCTCGACGTCCACGTGGCTCAACTGCGTCGTAAATTGGGAAACGCCGGGTGGATCGAAAACGTTCGTTCCGTGGGATACCGCTTGGTGAATCCGCAGGATGATCCGGGCAAATGACGCGGAGATTCTTTGCCGCTTCGCTGATTCTCATTTCGTTCATGCTCGTAGTGATGGGCGTGCCGTTCTGGCGCACCATTGTGCAATCGGAACGAGAAGCGCTGCGTACGGACATAGAGCGTGATGCCGTGCTTCTGGCCAGCGTGGTCGAAGATTCATTGACACAGCCCGCCATTCTCGGCCCCGATCAGATACGCGTTGACGTTTCTGCGGTGGCCAATCGGTACCGCCAGCAAAGCGGTGCTCGGGTTGTCATCGTGGATGCCGCTGGCCTTGCCCTGGTTGACAACGATGGGCCCGGTGCGGTCGGCCGATCGTTCGCCAGTCGCCCGGAAGTCGCTGCGGCACTGTCCAATCGAGTGGGGGTCGACCAACGCTATTCACAGACACTCGGACGCTCGGCACTGTTCGTGGCCGTCCCGGTGTCCTCTGGTGGAAAACTCTTGGGTGCAGTGCGACTCAGTTACACCACTGCTGAAATAGACCAACAAATGCGCAGCCTGGCATGGCGTCTCCTCCTTGCGGGGAGCCTGGCGGTTGGCACCGCCACAGTTCTGGCCGTAGCCATGGCTCGGTCGTTGGGCCGCCCGCTTGTTGCGTTACGGCGTGCGGCTAGGTCGATCGGAGCCGGAGACCTGCGCGCTCGCGCTCGTACAGGATTGGGTGCCCCCGAGATACGGGCCCTCACGACGGACTTCAACACCATGGCCAGCCGCATCGAAGAGTTGGTGGCTGCCCAAGACACTTTTGTGTCCGATGCCAGTCATCAGCTGCGGTCGCCACTCACAGCGGCACGTCTGCGCGTCGAGGCTCTCGCCTACACCCCACCAGACGAATTGCGAGGTGAAATTGAGGCGGCGGTTGACGAACTAGGTCGACTGGCGCGCATCATCGACGGACTATTGGAGCTTGCTCGTTCGGAACCAGGTCCGCCACCGTCAGCCCTCGATCTCTCCCCAATAATTGTTGAACGAGTGGACGCCTGGTCCGCCCTCGCTGCGGAACGAGGTGTAGCGCTGCGTTCTTCGCCCACGGAGATGCGAAAAGTACACGTCAGCCATCAACGACTCGGTCAGATCCTCGACAACCTCATCGCCAACGCAATAGATGCAAGTCTCGAAGGCGGCACCATTTCAGTGCGAACCGAGAATACCGACGACACCGTATGCGTCATCGTGACTGACCACGGCCCCGGCATGACTGCGGACCAACGCTTGCGGGCGTTCGACCGTCTATGGCGAGCTGGGAGTCGCCGCACCGAACTCTCGGGAAGTGGCTTGGGGCTACCTATCGCTCGTAAGTTGGCGCGAGCCGATGGCGGCGACATCGCACTTCGGGCGGGGAG
>JAYVGK010000288.1:0-2798 GCA_043772215.1 Acidimicrobiales bacterium
AAGACCATCTCGATCGTTTTGATCTCAAGTACGTCATCGACGATGACGGTGATTTTCGGGTGGATTTTTCCCAGTCCGAAGAGACGGGCGTCGACATCACGTTCTGGCTCACCGCCGAGGGCACCAATGAGGACATCTTCGTGGTGCGCGCCATTGGCAATGTGGCCGTGCCCAAAACCATTTGGCCGCAGGTGGTGTGGGCATGCAACCAATGGAACCTGGAGAAGCGGTATCCGAAGGCCTATCTCATGCTGCCCTCCGACACTGACGAGTTGTTTGGTCAGGTACATCTGGAGGGCCAGTTCCCACTGTCGGCCGGGGTAACCCAGCCCATCCTGGATGAGTTCCTCACCACCATCATCTCCACGTCGTTCGCCTTCTGGGAGTGGGTGCGCAACAACGGTGTGCTTGATCAGGGCGACGGCACCGAACCTGCGTCCAACGATTGACCCACTTGTCTGGCCAGCGGGTGGCGCTCAGCACCATTGCGCGGCAATGGGGTCGCATCGGGTGTATCGGATTTGGCGGTCCGCCGGCCCATGTGGCCATGTTGCGACGGCTGTGCGTGGAACAGCGCCAGTGGTTGGAGCCCGGCGAGTTCGAAGATGGCATCGCCGTCACCAACCTGTTGCCCGGGCCGGCGTCCACGCAGTTGGCCATCTTCTGCGCATGGCGGCTACGGGGCGCATTGGGAGCCTTGGTGGGCGGCTTGTGTTTCATCTGCCCGGGCCTGGTTCTGATGGTAGCGCTGTCGGTGGTGTTCCTGCGCGCCAGTGCCCCGTTGTGGGTGTTGGGGGCAGCAGCCGGGGCGGGAGCAGCCGTGCCGGCGGTGGCAGTGGCGGCGGCGATTGGATTGGTGGCGCCGAGTTGGAAGCGGGTGGGGGCGGTGTTGGCTCGGCGCCGAGCGTGGATGGTCTACGGCATTGCGGGAGCGGTGGCGTCAGCGGCGGTGGGACCGTGGGTGGTGGCGGTGATGGTGATCTGCGGGCTGGCGTCGATTGGGATGTCCACCCGGGTTGCAGTGGTGTTGGCCCCGATGGGGGTGTCCCTGGCCACTGGGGGGTTGGCGGCCGTGGCCTGGGTGGGGTTCAAGGTGGGAGCCCTGGCCTACGGGGGTGGGTTTGTGATTGTGCCGTTGATGCAGGCCGACGCCGTCAATCACCACCACTGGATGACGGCTACGCAGTTCCTCAACACGGTGGCGCTGGGACAGATCACCCCGGGGCCGGTGACGCTCACGGTGGCCGGTGTGGGATACGCCGCCGCCGGTGTGGGGGGTGCGTTGATGGCGGCTGTTTCGGCGTTCTCGCCGTCGTTTGTGTTCGTGATGATGGGCGGGCCCCGCTTTGATCGGATCCGGTCCAATGTCACGGTGCAGGCTTTCCTGGGTGGCGCCGGGCCCGCCGCCATCGGGGCCATTGCCGGCTCCGCAGTGCCGCTGGCCATGTCGCTGCGCTTCGGCTGGCAGGTGGCAGTTTTGGTGGTCGCCGCAGTGTGGCTTCTGCTGCTGCGCCGAGGACTCATCGTGGCCCTGGTGGTGGCTGCCCTGGTCGGCGTAGCGGCTGCCTCCGTGGGTGCACCTATCCCCCGCTGAGGGCCCTGCCCTTGCCGCTCCCTACCCGCACCAACCCATACCGGTACCAACCCATACAAGAACGGGTCAGAAGTCCGTTCTTGTCGTGGAAGATACCCAAATAGGCGTTTTTCCCAGACAGGAACGTCCGATGAGCCCATTCTTGTCGGGGAACAGTGCTGCTCAACTCAGTGGGACACCTTGGCCGCCCGACGGAAGTAGGCCTCGCCGTCGTTGGGTTTGAAGAAGGTCCGAATGGTGAGATCGGTATCGAAGGCCATGAAGGCACCGCTATCTCGATCGAACCGGCTTATCGTCCCCCCGGGCTGGGTGGCCTCGATGACACTGGCCGACAGCGGCGCATCACGCAACGTTTGCGCCATGGTTAAATACTGCGCCTCGGTGATGGACCCGAACTCTCGGCCGTGCTTCACATAGTGGTCGTGCAACTTGGTCGCCGACCGGAACCCAATCGAGGTGTTGGCCTCCACCGGCGTCGTCCGCTTGGTGCTGACGCCAAGGCTTCGCACGCTCGTACTGGTACTGCGCCGTGCCCCGGCATGGGTACCACCGGCGAGTTGCACCACCAACGCCGCCACCGCCACGACGGCAACGAGAATGGCTCGACGACGAGCAGACAAACGCAGCATGAGAGTGCGAACGTTACCCGCGATGGGTGCCGTAGCCGCTGCAGATGACATGCTCGGGTGGTGAACCCCGATCCCACTCTCGATCTCGGCGAACGTCTGGCCCGTGTGTTGGGAGCCAAGGTAGAAGGCCTGCGTCGACTCACCGGCGGGGCGTCGCGTGAAACGTGGTCATTCGACGCCATCGATACCCAAACCGACGTTCGACGCGAATTGGTTCTGCGTCGTGATCCGCCCCAAGCCCCTCGCGACGGTATGGAACTCGAGGCACGCCTGTTAGCGGCGGCTGCGCAGGCCGGTGTGCCGGTGCCCACGGTGCGCGCCGCCGGGCCCGCCGATCCAGCCCGTTTGGAGAGCAGCTATCTGGTGATGGACCGGGTGGAGGGCGAGACCATTGCCCGCAAGATCCTACGTGATCCCCAATACGCAAGTGCGCGTACTATGTTGGCGGCGCAGTGCGGGGAAGCGCTGGCCAAACTTCACTCCATTGATCCCGCTATTGTCGATCTGCTCGACGTTGACCCGTTGGAAAAATACCGGGAGGTCTACAACACGCTGGAACTGCCGATACCGGTGTT
>JAYVGK010000289.1:0-1829 GCA_043772215.1 Acidimicrobiales bacterium
TAGCCGAGGCCCGTCAGAGCTTGGGTACTCTGACCATGCTGATCAGCATCTGTCGAGCGGCCTTGGCGCTATTGCGCCACTCTCCTGACACCTTGGACACACCTGTGCGGATGGGTGTGCAATGGATGGGTACATAGCAAATGTGCTTTTTCAACATCAACGCATGCACGATGGTTTGAAATGGTAATGAGAATTGGTGATCTTGAAGCTTGAGCTCGGTGATCACCGGCATTCTCATCACTCGAAGTGAACTCACGTCTTGGACCCAACTGCGGAAGCGCAGAAACAACACCACCTTGAACATGTTGTTGCCCATCCGTTGGTGCCACTTCATCTGTGCATTTCGGATACCAAAGGTGATGTCGGCGGCTGGATCCAATCCATCGAGAAGCGCCGCAACACTGTCCATCTCGTATTTGTCGCCTGCGTCCAGAAACAGCACGTCGCCGTCGAAACCCTCGGCGGTCAAGGCGGCGATCCCCGCCAGACACGGCCCGTCGTAGCCACTGGTGAGCGAATGCACAACCTGGGCACCGGCCTCGGCGGCCAAGTCGGCAGTGATGTCCGTGCTGCGCGGATCTACCGCCACGATCACTCTCCCCACGCCGATACGGGTCAATTCCTTGAGCACTGAATTGATGCTGGGGGCTTCGTTGCGACACGGCACGATGGCCACCAAGGGTCGTTCGGTGGCGGGGCGTTTCATCACCTCGACGACAATGCCACAGCGCCGTGAAGGTCAACCCATCTACTTCAGCACGGCGTACGTTCCTACCGCATCCATAGCGGCCGTGATTGGTGCGAGCAACTCGGTGAGGCGCGCCGCGCCTGAATCTCCCACCGGCCGCCAAATGGGGGCACAGAGCCGATCGGTGTCGGCCTCAATTCGTTCGCGTTGCTCGTTGCCCACCGCAGTCATGTTGCCAGTGGAATCAACCCAGCCTCGTTCAGCCAAGATCTCCACTGCGGCTGCCCATTCCGACTCGCTCCACAGCCGTGTGGCCTGGGTGACACCCATGGGAAATCGGCCGGTCCCTACCTGGAGCACCATGCATTGACAGGGGCCCACGTCGTTGGCCACCAACAACGCTATGTGGACGTCTCCACGCCACTCGCGCACCACGGTCACCAGTTGCCACAAGGCCACCAACGCATCTTCAGGCGCCGATACCGATGCGTTGGCGGCGGCGAGGGGCTTGCCAGCGAAGTCCAGCCTGGCCACCACCGACGCGAGGATGGCGGTGGCCTCCCCGATGTGTTCGGGCGTCAGGTGGGCCCCCACTCGCTCCAATGCACGTCGAACCACCCGAAAGCGGGCCGCCTGCAGGGCCTCGGGGGAAGCCGACTCCCATACCCCAGGCATGGCCGACGACACGGCCCGGGGACTGAAGTTGTAAAACGTCGCCAGCACCACTTCGTCGGGTACCGCCCCCATGGGCGCCGCCCGGGGGCCGAAGTATCCGCCCCGCCCCGTAACCCCGATGGCCGCGTACTCCTCGGCCGCTTCGGGCACGAAGTACACAAAGCGATGCGCCATGTTGATGGCCATGTGCACGTCTCGGACAATTACCGGATCCATGCTGTCCGACTGTAGCCATGTGGCGGCCAGACCCTGCGGTGACGAGGCGCAACCAAAAGGGTTAGGGGAATCCGAGGCGACTCGGCGGCCACGCCCGCATCAGAACACGGCCCACCACGCTGGCCACGGGGATGGGACCGAACACTCGTGAGTCGGCAGAATTCTGCCGGTTGTCCCCCATGACCCACAGGAAGTGATTGGGGATGGTGGTCTTGACCAAGTTCAGGGTACTGACGGCAACTCGCAGGTA
>JAYVGK010000290.1:0-2284 GCA_043772215.1 Acidimicrobiales bacterium
TTGATACCGGGGGCCACATCGTCGAGCGAGCCACCGTTGGCCAAGGCTGCGGCCCACACGCCGTGGAAGGCAGCGTTGGCCGAGGTGGGATCACCGTTGAGGGCCACCTGACCCTTGTAGCGGGGATCCTTGAGGTCGGCGAAGGACTTGGGGACCACCTTCACCAGGTCGGTCCGTACGCCGAGGGCCACCACCCCGTAGTAATCACCCACCCACAGGCCACTGGCCTCTTTGAGATCCACCGGGATCTTGTCCCAATACGTACCCTTGTATGGCTGGAACAGCCCTTCGGCGGCGCCCTGCACAGCAAAGGCGGGACCTACGTCGACCAGGTCAGGTGCACGCTTTTGGCCCTTGGTGGCCTTAATGGCATCGAGTTCCTCCTTGGAGGAAATGTCGGGAGACTGACTGTCGATTTTCACGCCGTACTTCTTGGCGAAGGTATCGAGCATCTCGCCGTAGTTGGTCCAGTCACGCGGTAACGCAATGACATTGAGCTTGTTGCCGGCCTTCTTGGCGGCGGCCGCCAATGCCGAAGACGATGAACCCTTGCCCGTTTTGGTGGCAGCCGAAGCCACACCGGGAAGCGCAGCTAGGGCACCGGTGGCAAGGCTCAATCCAAGGAAGCGGCGACGGGAGATCCCGCCAGTGCCATCGGGTAGTTGCTCGGTCACGTGGTGATCCTTTCGAGAGGGTGGGGACCCCCGCGGCTACTGGGCGCACACGGGAATCGCTGGCGACTCTTCCACACAAATTATGGCCTATGTCGAGGATCTGGCGCATTGGAGGCGCTGGTCATCTGCAGTACACAGACAAACAGCGCCCCGTTCACCCACCATTTACTTTTGCCCAATTTGCCCCGCCGGGCGTTGGGGATGTTCAGCCGATGGAGCCTTCCATCTGCAACTCCACCAGACGACTCCACTCCACGGCAAACTCCATTGGAAGGGTACGCGTCACTGGCTCCATGAAACCGTTGACGATCATGGCCGTGGCCTGCTCCTTGGAGAGGCCGCGCGACTGGAGATAAAACAGCTGATCGTCGCCCACCTTGGACACGGTGGCCTCATGGCCGATATGGGCCACCGCCACTCCGGGATTGCGCTCGATGTACGGATAGGTGTCCGAACGGCTCTCCTCGTCGAGGATCAACGCATCGCACTGCACGTGGCTCTTGACGTTTTCGGCGCCCTCCTCCACACGCACCAAACCTCGATACGACGTACGCCCACCATCCTTGGAGATCGACTTGCTGATGACCTGCGACGTGGTCTCGGGAGCCACATGCACCATCTTGGCGCCCGTGTCTTGATGCTGACCGGCACCTGCATAGGCCACGCTGAGCACCTCGCCCACGGCCTTGGGCCCCATGAGATAGATCGACGGATACTTCATGGTGAGACGGCTGCCGATGTTGCCATCGATCCAGCTCACTCTGCTCTCGGCTTCGGCCCGGGCCCTTTTGGTGACCAGATTGAAGACGTTGTTGGACCAGTTCTGGATGGTGGAGTACGTGATGTGGGCACCGGGGCGAGCCACCAGTTCCACCACCGCAGAGTGCAGTGAATCCGATGTGTACACCGGCGCTGAGCAGCCCTCGACGTAGTGGACCTTGGAACCTTCGTCAGCAATGATCAATGTCCGCTCGAACTGGCCCATGTTCTCCTTGTTGATACGGAAGTAGGCCTGCAACGGCATGTCCACCTCCACGCCCGGTGGCACGTAGATGAATGAGCCACCGCTCCACACCGCACTGTTCAGCGCGCTGAACTTGTTGTCGGCCACCGGAATGACGGTGGCGAAGTACTGACGCACGATCTCGGGGTACTCGCGCAGCGCCGTGTCCATGTCGCAGAAGATGACTCCCTTGGCGGCCAGATCGTCACGATTGCGGTGGAACACCACCTCGGACTCGTACTGAGCGGTGACGCCGGCAAGGTACTTCTGCTCCGCCTCGGGGATACCCAGCTTCTCGTACGTGAGGCGAACAGACTCGGGGAGTTCATCCCAGGCGTCGACCTGCTTGTTGATGGGCTTGACGTAGTAGTAAATGTCGTCGAAATAGATCTGCGACATGTCGCCACCCCAGGACGGCATCGGCTTCTTGTAGAACACCTCGAGGGCTCGCAGCCGGAACTTGCGCATCCAGTCGGGCTCGCCCTTCATCCACGACATCTCCTCCACGAGTTCCCGGCTGAGCCCGCGCTTGGGGGTGAATACGTAGTCCACCTCGTCGCTCCAGCCGAGCTTGTACTTTCCGAGGTCAAGATCTTCGATGGCTGTC
>JAYVGK010000291.1:0-2819 GCA_043772215.1 Acidimicrobiales bacterium
GTCACAAGCTTGTGCGGGTGACAGGACTTGAACCTGCACGTCTTTCGACACCAGGACCTAAACCTGGCGCGTCTGCCACTTTCGCCACACCCGCGTAGCTAGGTCTCACCATAACCCCCGCCCACCCCGCTCCTGCTCGGAGATCTGCGCCATTTGGCCCGTTCGCACCCGTAGGTGCCGATCCCCGCATATCCTCATCACCTTATGAGCATCCCTGAAATCCTCGCCCAGTCTGGACCGGCGCTTCCCCAAGGTGACGTGTTCGAACGTCTCCTGCGCGAGCGCATTGTGTTTCTCGGCTCGCAGGTCGACGACAAGGTCGCCAACGAGATCAACGCCAAACTCTTGCTGCTCGACGCCGAGAGCCACAAGGACATCTGGCTCTACATCAACTCGCCCGGCGGCTCGGTCTACGCCGGCATGTCCATCTACGACACCATGCAGTTCGTCAAAAGCGACGTTGCCACCATATGTATGGGCATGGCCGCCTCCATGGGCCAGTTCCTCCTCACCGCCGGCGCCCCCGGCAAGCGCTACTCCTTGCCCCACGGCCGCATCCTCATGCATCAGCCCCTCGGACAGATGCAGGGCACGGCCGCCGACATCCAAATCCACGCCGAGCAAATCATCCGTACCAAGAAGCTCATGGCCCGCCTCATCGCCGAACACACCGGCCAACCGGTGGAGCGTATCGAAGCAGACTCCGACCGCGACCGCTGGTTCACCGCCGAAGAGGCCAAGGACTACGGCATGGTGGACGACATCATCGCCCGCAACCCCAACTGACCCTTACACGACACGGATCAGGTCAGCGCCGCCAGCACCGCCTCTGCGCAACGAGTTCCACTGCGTAGTGCCCCCTGGATGCTGGCCTGGTCACGATGGTCACCAGCCACAAACACCCCCGGGCGCACCACCACGCTGCGCTCGTGCGGTGACAGGGTCATCAAGGCGGGCTGGGCATGGGCAATATGATATGTGCGCACATGATCCCAACCGTGTACGGCAGCGCCAAACCAGCCTGCGAGTTGGGCGCGCACGTCGGCCACCAACGCTGCGCTCTCATCAATGGATGCAACCCCGCTCGCCGGGTCGAAACCGGGTTGTGGCCCAACGACGGCAGCGGCCACCAGATGTCGCCCCAACGGTGCATACAACGGCGACACGTTGCTCATCACCGCCAGGTTGTTCACCGGTCCGGCCCCTCGTCCCTCCCCGTTGAGCACCACCGCCGATGAACCCACCGGGTCAGCGTCAGCGGCGAAATACACGCAGCTGACCGCTTGGGAACCGGGCGCCTCCACAGGGTTTCCGAGGAGTGCGGCGGCCTTCGGACCTTCCGTGGCCACTACTACGGCCTTGGCCCGCAACTCGGTTCCGTCCACCAAGGTGATTACCCCCGGAGCAACGGCGGAGACGGCGGCAACCTCACAATGCAACCGAACTGCACCGGGAGGAAGCGCAGCTGCCAACTGCTCGGGGATACGTTGCATCCCTGCGGCCGGCACGGCGTTGTCGCCATTGGACAGCATGCGGAAGATGAACTCGAACAGTCGAGATGACTCGGCCAGTTCGGGGTCCAGGTTGATACCAGCAAACAGCGGTTGCAGGAACGTGTTGATCATCTTGGTGCTGAAACCCAGTTGATCGAGGTACTCAGCCACGGTGTGCTCCGGTCGGGCCCACAGTTCATCGATAGAACCGCGTTGGGTGGAGAACCGCAGCTTGGCCAGGCGCAACTTGTCGGCCAACGAACCCACGGGGGCGCGCACCGTGGCCAACAACGACAGAGGGCGGCGCAACGGGTCGGCCATCATGTGTCGAGCGCCGGCGACCTGCACCAAGGCGCCCGGCACGAATGAACGTAGATCCAAAGCCCCATAGTCCAACAACCGCATGGTCTCCGGGTACGCCGTGAGTAGTACCTGGAATCCACGGTCGAGCACGAAGCCGTCCACAACGTCGGTACGCACCCGCCCACCCACGCCGTCCCCGGCTTCGAGCACCTGCACGCTGACTCCGGCCGCCGCCAGTGCAGTGGCGGCCGACAAACCAGCCAGGCCGGCACCCACGATGATCACGTCGACGTCCACCTCCCCGGAGGGAACAGGGGGATTGGACAGCTGGTTGGGTGACAGGTCAGCCATGCGATGACAGTAGCGACCCCAAGCCTGCGGCTAGATCTGCATTGGCGAAGACGAAACCTGAAGACTCCAGCTTGGTGGGCAGTACCCGAGCGCTGGCCAGCAGCATCTCCTTCACCATCTCCTCCCCGAAGAGCAATTTCAGCGGCAACAGCGGAATGGGAATGAAGGTAGGTCGCTTGAGGGCCTTGCCCAGCACCTTGGTGAACTCGGCATTGGTCACTGGATGGGGGCTCACCAGGTTCACCGGTCCACTCAGCGACTCGGTGTCGATGACGTGCATGATGGCCGACACTTCGTCATCAAGGGTGATCCAGGGCAGCCACTGCTTGCCCGACCCCATACGTCCACCCACCCCCAATTTGAACGGCAGCAATTGCTGTTTGAGGGCGCCGCCCTTGGTCGACATCACGATGCCGGTGCGAATGTGAGCTACACGGATGCCGGCGGACTCGGCGTCGGTGGTGGCGTCCTCCCATGCCTGCACCACGTCGGCCAAGAAACCGGCGCCACGAGGGCTGGACTCGGTGAGTTCCTCATCGCCCCGGTTGCCATAGAACCCAATGGCCGAGCCTGATACCCAGACCGGTGGCTTGGCGTCGAGTTTGCCCAGAGTACGGGCCAGCAGGGTGGTGCCTTGGACGCGTGAGTCGAGCACCGCCCGCTTGTGTTCGG
>JAYVGK010000292.1:0-4135 GCA_043772215.1 Acidimicrobiales bacterium
ATGCCATCAGCACGGCCGTGTTGCTGCTCTTGGAACGGGCCAAGGCGGTGGTGGAGCCAAGCGGGGCGGTGGGGTTGGCGGCGCTCATGGAGTACCCCACGTTGGCCATTGGGCATCCGGCCGTGGTGGTGCTGTCGGGAGGAAACGTGGATCCGTTGCTGCTCAGCAACATAGCTATACATGGCATGTCTGCTGCAGGACGCTATGTGCGCTTACGCATTGTGTTCAATGACCGGCCTGGTTCGTTGGCCGCACTCACGGCCTCATTGGCCCGACAGTCATTGAACGTGCTCGATGTGGAGCATCACCGTATCGGCCTCACGTTGGGAGTCAACGAGGTGGAGGTACTGGTGACGGTGGAAACGCGTAGACCCGCCCAACGCGACGAGGTCATCCAACAACTGGTGGATGAAGGATTTCGAGTGGAACTGGTGCGCTGAACGATTCCTCCACCAAGTGGCGAAGGCGGGCCGCCGCAAGGCGCAGGGCCTCTTCGGGATCCACCGACGCTCGCCGAGCCGACGCCACCAACGCCAACAGGGCGTCACCCACCTCGTCCGGTCTGATGGGATGCGACGCCACCTCATGCCCGACCGCTTCGGCCCGTTTCACCACCTTCGCGGCGTACAACAACGCCGGTAGCGCAGTTGACAAGCCACCCATGGGCCCCTCCGAAGCAGCACCCTCTGCGTTGCGCTCCTGCGATTTGATGTGCTCCCAGTTGCGCTTCACCTCCGCCGCATCGGCTACCTCTACATCGCCGAACACATGCGGATGACGACGCACCAGTTTGTGTTGCAACGTGCGGGCCACGTCGGCCAACGTGAAAGCCCCCGACTCCTCACCCAAGCAAGCGTGAAACACCACTTGGAACAACACATCGCCCAGTTCCTCCACCAGGTGATCTACCGGATCTGCTTGATGTAACTGATCAATGGCTGCGTCGGCATCGTCGTGGTGGAGGGCACCAATGGCCTCAACCAGCTCGTAGGCCTCCTCGATTACATAACGAGCCAATGATTGGTGGGTTTGTTCGGCATCCCACGGACAGTCCAAACGCAATGTACGCATAGTGTCTTGGAGTTGTACCAACTCACCCGCCATCGGTGCCGTGAGCTCCGGGATCCACAACGAGGTGAGGTGATCCGGTGTCACCACTCGGTCAAGATCGTTCCATGCCACCACCGTGATGGACTCGTCCGGCAACCCCAGACGTTGCAGCACTGTTACATCGGGGAGGTGGACGGCGTCAACATCCAAACTCAATTTGATGTCCGACAACACCGCCACCGAATGACACTGCGACACCAACAGCGGGCCGCGCTCGCCCGCCGCCTGATGGTCGAATTGGTGACCGTCGATGATGCGCGCACCACGGGCGTGGGGGTCCACCCCGAGTCGGACCCAGGCCAAGTCCACGAACGACATGGCCGGGACCAACACCACATTCACCCGGGCATCGGCCAGCAGCAACTCCACTGTGGTCTCAGCCACCACCGGCGACCCCGGCACGGCGTACAGCACTTCGCCGTGCAGGGTGGCGGCCGCCACCAACTGTTCCACGATGCTGCGGTACACCTGATCAAACGTGGCGTAGCGCTCATACACATCGTCGAATGATGTGGCGTCGTGCACCACATCAGCACTGGGGTGGCGTGAGGTACGCAGGTATCGCTGCGGTGTGGCCGCCAGAGCGGTGATGGTGCCCTGCGTCAACAAGTCGGGACCTGCTGGTCCCAACCCGACCACCACCACTCTGGGAACGCCCGCCAATTCCATGATGAGTGAGTCGACGTCAGGGAGCAGTGGTGGTGGGGTCCGAGCCTGGCTTCACCAACTGCACCTTTGGTTGGGCCTTGGGCTTGGACTCCTTGGCCACGATCTCCGGAAGACCATTGGTGGCTGACTGCGCCACCAACGTGCCGTAATCCGGATTCACGATGATCTTGGCCTTCTTCAAACGATTGGCCAGGTCCGTGTTCAGTGCCGTGTTGGCCAATTGTGCGGTGGCGGATTCGGCTTGGGCCTTGGTGGCTCCGTCGTATACGGGAAGGTCACGCTTCGTGACCTTGATGATGTGGAACCCGAAGTCGGTTTTCACCGGCTGGCTGAGCTCTCCCACCTTCAACGCGGACGCCGCCGCCGCGAAGGGTGGCACGTACTGACTCACCGGTCCGCATGGCAACACTCCACCGGCGTCCTTGCTGCCCGGGTCCGTGGAGAGCTCCTTGGCCACCTTGGCAAAATCTTCCCCACCACTGATGCGTTGGCGGGCACTGGCGGCCGTGGCCACGTCTTTCACCAAGATGTGGCTGATACACGCAGTAGCGAACTTGGCCTGATTGGCGGTGAAGTACTTCTTGGGGTCTTGATCCTTCTTGTACGACTGCAGCAACGCTTCGGCCATGAGGCGCCGGCCAACGAGCTGGTTTTGAAATACGGATGGGAATGCATCCAATACGTCTTTACCACCAACGGACTTTTCCACTTCGGCACGCAGATCAGCAGTTCCAGCTGCTGGCTTCAAACCCCGTTTCTCGGCTTCCAAGGTGATGACGCTGTTGTACAGCTCATTGGTGAGAACGTTGGCCACAAACGTGTTCTTGTAGTTGTTGATGGTGCCCACCACTGCGGGACCACCCACCTTGGTCATGAACTGCTTGTTGGACACGAACGACTTCAGTTCCGCCTTCAGATCGGACACGCTGACAGCGCGGCCATCCACCTTCAGGGCGGCGCCCGAAGATGACGACCCGCAGGCGCTCATGGACAGCGCAGCGATGGACAGCCCTACAAGGACACGGGCAGAGGACGAGCGTCTGAACACGGGACGAGAGCTTATAGGCGGCCCTCAGCCTCTGGGGTACAGCTCTCCCAGGAAGGTCAAGAGAAACTCGGCGGTGTCGGTTTTGGCCTTCATGGGCACGATGAGAATGCCCTCCACCAACTTGTAGATGGCCGTACGGGACAGCCGCTGGAGGCGCAGTTCCTGACTGGTCTTCAGCTCCACCGGGGAGATCTTGGCCATCAACGCGCCCGGCATCATCCCTGCCGCCATGCCTGCCGCCTTGGTCACCGTGATGTCGCGGATGCCTATCCGGGCGCACTCCGCCCGCAGCCGGGCCACATCGAGCAGTGCTTCGGCTCGGTCGGGTATGGGGCCGTAGCGGTCCAGCCACTCGTTACGGATGTCGTCCACCTCGGCGCGTGAAGTGACCTCGGCCAGGCGCCGGTACGCCTCGAGACGCAGCGGCTCCTTGGCGATGTAATCCGACGGGATGTTGGCATCTACGGGCAGTTCCAGTTTGATCTCGGCTGGCTCCTTCACCGGTTCGCCCTTCAGCTCGCTTACTGCCTCGATCACCATCTGGCTGTACAGGTCGTAGCCCACAGCCGCGATGTGACCACTCTGGTTTCCGCCCAGCAGGTTGCCGGCACCACGGATCTCGAGGTCGCGCATGGCGATCTTGAATCCCGACCCCAACTCGGTATTCTCACCGATGGTCTTGAGACGCTCGTAGGCTTCCTCTGACAGCTGGCGATCAGGTGGATAGAACAGGTAAGCGTAAGCGCGCTGGCCACTTCGACCCACTCGCCCCCGCAACTGATGAAGCTGGCCGAGCCCCATACGATCGGCTCGGTCCACCACCAGTGTGTTCACTGTGGGCATGTCGATACCCGTTTCGATGATGGTGGTACACACCAGTACATCGAACTTGTTTTCCCAGAAGTCGTAGACGATCTGCTCCAAGGAGCCTTCGTCCATCTGGCCATGTGCAATTGCTATGCGCGCTTCAGGTACCAGCTCCTTGAGCTGCCGTGCCTTGTCGTCGATGTCGGCCACTCGGTTGTGGACGTAGAACACCTGACCCTCGCGCAGTAGCTCGCGGCGGATGGCCTCGCCCACAGCACGATCGTCGTATTCACCCACATAGGTGAGGATGGGTTGACGATCCGCTGGTGCGGTGTTCAGCAGCGTGAGGTCGCGAATGCCGGTGAGGGCCATCTCCATGGTGCGCGGGATGGGCGTGGCCGTAAGGGTGAGCACATCAACGTTGGCCTTGATCTGTTTGATGGACTCTTTGTGACTGACCCCGAAGCGCTGCTCTTCGTCTACTACCAGCAGACCCAATCG
>JAYVGK010000293.1:0-3250 GCA_043772215.1 Acidimicrobiales bacterium
TCCTTACCGTCCCCGTACTTCCGTTCGTGGAAGTGAACCAAGAGCGTTTGGCGGTGCCATATCTCAACTACTACGTATGTAACGCAGGCGTGGTGGTGCCGGTCTGCGGCCACGAGGCCGATGCCGACATGCTCGACCTCATCGCCAGTGCCTATCCCGGTAGGGCGGTGGTGGCGGTACCGGGGGAGACGCTGGCCCTCGGTGGTGGCGGTCCGCACTGCATCACCCAGCAAATTCCTGCCATTCGTTCCATCTGATCGGACTGTCCGTTCACCGAATGACGCTGGGGCGGTGATCTACGGGGCAGAGTGGGGACATGCAGTTGATCACAGCCATCGATGGGGTTCCTGATTCGCCGGCCCGGGCGCTGCCATCGACCCGACCGCCATTACGCGTAGCGGCAGTGCAGACGTCCTGGCACCCCTTATCCGCTCATCATCTGTCGGTACTGGAAGAGGGTGTGGCGTTGGCCGCATCCGTAAGTGCACGTATCGTTTGCCTGCCGGAGTTGACATTGTCGCCCTACTTTGCTGCAGTGGGGGCAGGCCCACACGCAATTGATGCAGCCCCGGAATCCCTGCCGAATGGGCCCACGTTGGCCTTCGCCCGCCGGGTGGCCATGCAGCACCGCATCTACGTGCAGGCATCGCTGTGGGAGGCTGACACGGCAGTGGCGCCTCGGGGTTGGAACACCTCGATATGCGTGGACGCCATGGGGGTCGTGCTGGCACGTACTCGTAAGCTGCACATCCCGGTTACGCAGGGGTACACCGAGGATCTGTTCTTCCCCGAAGGTGATGGGGGATTTCCGGTGGTGCCTATTGGTGATGCGGCATTCGGCTTTCCCACGTGCTGGGATCAGTGGTTTCCCGAATTGGCCCGGGCGTATTCGTTGGCGGGGGCCGAGGTGCTTGTGTACCCCACCGCCATCGGCAGTGAGCCCGGCCATCCGGACTTCGACACCCAAGCGTTGTGGCAACACGTCATCGTGGGCAATGGCATCACCAACGCCACGTTCATGATTGCGGTCAATCGCATCGGCACCGAGCACCTGGCAGGAGCGCCAGCCATTACGTTCTACGGCAGTTCCTTCATCTCAGATCCGTATGGGCGCATACTGGTCCAGGCGCCACGGTCACGGGACGCAGTGATTGTGGCCGACCTGGACCTCGATGCCCGCCGGGACTGGTTGGCATTGTTCCCATTTCTGGCCACTCGCCGACCCGACACCTACGCTCCGTTGGTGGCTCCTCGCCCCACCTGATGCGGGTTAGATAGTGGCGCCGCCGTCACACACAATGGTCTGCCCGGTGGTGAACGCCCCCGCCTTGGAGGCCAAGAACACGGCGGCCCCTGCAATTTCGTCAGCCTCGCCGATACGGCGCAGCGGGGCCCCGGCGGTGGCCTTCTTCAAAATGTCCGGGTTCTCCCACAGGTACTTGGCGAAGTCGGTACGGATGAGTCCCGGGGCGATGGTGTTGGCCCGAACGTTGAACGGGCCATATTCCACCGCAATGTTGCGAGCCATCTGCATGTCGGCCGCCTTGGAGATGGCGTAGGCGCCCAGGATGTCGCTGCCGCGCAGCCCACCGATGGACGATACGAGGATCACCGATCCATCACGGCGTTCCTTCATGGCTGGCAGCACCATGGTGGCGAGCCAGTGGTTGGACCGGATGTTGGACCCCATGATCTTGTCGAATGCTTCATCAGGGCAGTCCGCCATAGGTCCGGCGTAGGGGTTGATGGCGGCATTGCACACCAGAACGTCCACTTGGCCGAAAGCGTTGACCGTTTTGTCCACCAGGGCCTGCAACTGATCCTTGTAACCGATGTTGCACGGCACCGAGATGGCAGTTCCGGGAAACGCTGCGTTGATCTCATGGGTGACCTCTTCGCATGCGTCGACCTTGCGGCTGGACACCACCACGTTGGCGCCGTGCTGGGCCATGCGGTATGCGATGGCCTTGCCGATGCCCTTGGTGGACCCGGTGATGATGGCCGTCTTGCCGCTGAGATCGAACAGTGAGTCATTCATAGCTGGGCAAGCTACGGCGAGCACAGGACCGATGCCAGTCTGAATCGAACCACTCGGTTTATGACCGAAGTCATGGGGTGACAGCTGACCCCTGCGAATTAGCACGCCTACATATCAATTCATCACAACCCTGCGCCATCCTGAGCGTCATGAACATGGCATTGCAAGAAAAGAAGGTCGAGTGGGAAGCGCTGTACCGCGCTGGCGTCAATGGGACGCACGAGTTGGAAGCGGTCACTGCGGCGCTGACCACGTTGCGTATGGAGCATCAAGTGGGCAGCACCGGTTCGGCTGACATGCTGGTGGAACTACACGGCGCATTGCTGCTGTTCCAAGTGGCAGGAGAAGCCGACATGGTTCCCGTGGTGGGCTTCGCCCCATTCGGGGAGCGTGCTCTCCAGCGACGTATCGCCGCAGCTGCGCTGCGTCTGGCTGGCAAGGATCGCGGTCCGCAAGCTTCGTTTGCAGCGTGGTGCAGGGCGGGCGACACGGTGAATCAGTACATCGGACTCATCGACCCCGAACTGTGCAAGATGGTGGCCTGACCTCCTTGTCCGTCACGTCCAGTCCGGCGGCGCAGTTCAGCGGTGCAAATCAGCGGTGCAGATCCGGATTGTTTTGCTGAGCCCTTACCCGGATAGTGAACACCGAGTCTCCGCTCAGCACAGGCCCCCGTGCAAATAGGCGGCCGCTCTCCCAGTTGGACAACCCAAGCTCCGGTCGCCCGAGAGCAAATTGACCGTCTACCCACCGGGTAAAGCCGTCGCCGATGAACGGCGAGTCCACGCCTGCCCAGAAGCGCTGTTGCTCGGCCGGATCGTCGGAGATCAACGAGGCCACCAGGCCGGGCGACCAGGTGTTGCACAAGTCGATGGCTTGGTCGAGGGTGTCCACCACCGCCAGCGTCACCTCCGGTGAACCTTCCCACTCCCATTCTGTTCCCAGGTCCGACAACGCCATCGACGATGCGGCTGGCTCCATTACGTCTCCCTCAGCCCGGCTGACGCTGACATGAGACTCGAACCGAGTGGAAGGCACGTACGGTTCGCTACCCTCCACCACATGCAGGCGGGCACGGGCGCCCCGAGCGGCAGCCACGGCATCCAAGGCCTCCAGAAAGCGGGGCACCAGCGTAGATGTATGCGCGCGTAAGATGACGCAGACATTGAGTGTGTTGCACACCTTGCGATCCAGCGAGTGACGTACACACGC
>JAYVGK010000294.1:0-1513 GCA_043772215.1 Acidimicrobiales bacterium
CAACCTGCTTGGAGCGGGTACGGGCGCTGCACGCGTCGGGCGTCATCACCGGTCATCACACAAGTGTGGATCTGGTGGCACACAATCGCCCGTTGCAAGCCATGGTGGCGGTACGCCTCATTCCCAAGACCAAAGACTCCATCGAGCGCTTCGTCGCCCATGTGTGGGAACTACCGGAGACTATTGCCGTGTATCTGCTGTCCGGCACCGACGACGTGTCCATCCATTTGGCTGTGCCCGACACGCAACGGTTGAGGGCAGTGGTGGTGGACGACATAGCCAGCTTCCCCGGCGTGGTGGACGAGCGCTCCTCGCTTATCTACGAACATCGCCGCAAGGCCGTGGTGGAGGCCCTCGATCTCATCCCCGCCGCGAGCGCCACCACCAGACCGACCAGACGACGCTCCTAACAGGTACGTAGTTCACCTTGGTATGACGAGTTGGCCATGGCCAATGCCGTGATGCTCACAGAGGCGGCGCTGTGGTAGCCCAAGGTCTCCGGCTCATGGAACCGCCGAATGCGAAGCGGCGTCCCGTGCTGATCGTCACCCACAATGGGGCCATTACGGTGCTCAACAACCTCGTGGTTGCGCCGGTGACTTCCACCATCAGAGCAAACCCCACCAACATCGCCGTGGGCGCTCGTGAGGACATCGATCACGACAGCGTCGCCAGTTTCGACAACCTCTCGGCCGTTCCCCAATCTGTGCTCACCCAACGCCTGGGAGCCATCGACCCGCAGCGATTGCCCGAGATCTGCGACGCATTGAACGCATTGGCCGCCTGCTGACCGAGACTGAGCGCAGTTCGATTCGGGAGACACCTAGGGTCACCGCTCGTGAACTACGTAGATCCGGCTGATGTGAAACAAGTGATTGTGATCCGACGCGATCTCAACATGCGGCGGGGCAAGGAGATTGCGCAAGGGTCGCATGCGTCGTCGGCGTGGCTGGCCGAACTCGTGGTCAAACAGATGGACCCCACGGGGTCAGCCACCGTGCAACTCGATGAGGTGGCCACCGCATGGCTCACCGGATCGTTTCGCAAGATCACCCTGCAGGTGCGCACCGAGGCCGAACTGACGGAACTGCACGAGCGAGCCGTGGCCGCCGGGCTGCGATCCCATTTGATTGTCGACAGTGGTCGTACCGAGTTCGGTGGTGTAGCCACTCGCACAGCATTGGGCATTGGACCCGACCTGGCCTCGGTCATCGATACCGTGACCGGGGACCTCCCCATCTACTGAGGGGCCGCACCCTAGAGTTGTTCCACCGTGGAATCCACCCGTCGGGCAATGCGGAGGGCCAGAACTACCGATGGCGCGTAATCGCCGGACTCAACGGAAATGATCGACGTTCTTGCGCCGGCTTCCAGTCATTGATGCGTGCGCTTCGCCCGGCGCTGCACACTCCACCACACTCCACCACACTGCAGCAATCACCAGTGCGCCGATCGCCATCCCGCTGGCCACTCCCAGCAGCAATGACAGAAATGCATGGCGTCAGGGCAGGTG
>JAYVGK010000295.1:0-2049 GCA_043772215.1 Acidimicrobiales bacterium
GCCTCCACCGCAATGAGATTGGTGGTGGCGGCGTCGTAGCCGATTTCGGCGAACAGTTGCTCGGCGGTGTCGAGGATTCGCTCGATGCGCTCCTGTGAACGGGCCTGGCGCGGTTGGCGGCGCAACACGGTGTTCGGCGGCGGGACCGTTGCTGGTTGGGGGCGTCGGGCTACCACCGCCACAGTGTGGCCGACCCTTGACAAGGGTGCGGACCGTCACCCAAACTTGAACCTGAGTATTCACTCGGCTTCTATCCCGTCCCCCGGAGGTTTCCGTGCCCCTCGATCCCGATACCTACCTCACCGACCGCGAACGCCTGCGCGGTGATGTAAATGACGTCGACGCCATCATGTCGCTCACCAATCGCGATTCTGCCGCCGAGTACTCACTGGTCAGTTCCAACTTCGACTCGTTGTTCACGTGGAACTACAGCAAGGGCACCCGCCCGGCGCTCAACAAGCTGTACGAAAAGGCCAAAACCAGCCAGTGGAACGGCGAGAAAGATCTCGACTGGTCCATCGACGTCGATGTGGAGAAGGTGGTGCGGGAGTTGTCGGTGGCCGCACCCGGTGACGCTTGGATCCGTCAGGAGGCCGAAGCGGAGGGTCTGTTGAAGGGTTGGGGCGACAAGGAGTGGCTGCAGTTGGGCATCGAGGCTCAGAACTGGCGCCTCTCGCAGTTCATGCACGGTGAGCAGGGGGCGCTCATCTGTACTGCTCGCATCACCGAAACGGTGCCCTGGTACGACGCCAAACTCTTCGCCGCCACGCAGGTGGTGGACGAGGCCCGCCACGTGGAGGTGTTTGCCAAATACTTGGAAACCAAGCTCACCGGGTACTACCCCATCAACGCCCACCTCGAAGCGCTACTCAACGACATCATCCGAGACAGCCGTTGGGACATGACTTACCTGGGCATGCAGGTGATGGTGGAAGGCCTGGCGTTGGCCGCCTTCGGCTTTCTTCACATGCTCACCAATGAACCCTTACTGAAGAGCCTGCTGCGTTACGTGATGGCCGATGAGGCTCGCCATGTGGCCTTTGGTGTGTTGTCGCTGAAGGAGGCCTACGAGGGCATGACGGCGGCTGAGCTACGGGAGCGCCAAGAGTTCGCTTTCGAAGCCGGCATCCGTATGCGAGACCGGTTCTTGATGCAAGAAGTATGGGAGCGGATGGGGGTGGATGTCCGCAAGATTGTGGAGATCCAGCTGCGGTTGCCCAATGAGTTCAAGGATTTCCAGCGGTTGTTGTTCTCCAAGATCGTGCCCAACTGCAAGAAGCTGGGTTTGCTCGATGCCGGCGACGGATGGCTGCGCCAGAAGTGGACGGAGATCGGTGTGATCCAGTTCGAGGACTGGGCCAACACCGGTGACGAGTACCTGGAGCTTGACCATGTGGCCGCCGACCGGGAGGCTGGTGCGCTGGCCTCGTGAGCCTGCGGATCACGGTGACTCAAGGTCGAGAGGGTCGAAGTACTCGCTGAGCGGGACTTCCTACCCTCTCAGGCTCTATGAGGACCAGAAGCTGACCGCGTCATCACCTTCGCTATGGTCAGCAACATGTCCAACCTCAGCCGTCAGTTGCGCGATTCACTCGAGCCCTTCGTGGGGTCCGTCTACTTCGCCCCTGATTGCCATGAGCGCTACGTGGCACTGGGATTTGCTCCGAGTCGTGGTGAGGCCAATGGTGTGGCGCTGCCTGATGGTCCTGCCTACTTCACCAGTAGAGGTTCGGTGATGGGACAGGTGCCGGGTGAAGTGGTGGCGGCTGCTTTCGGGGTGTTCAACCCTGCCGCCGTTGTGCCCTCGGTCAGCCACGGCTGGACGCTCACCGACGCCGCCACTATTTGTGCGGCCCGTGACGATGGCGCCATCAGCCAATTGGTTCGTCTGGTGGGCGAACAGCCCGATGGCCACCAATCGGTACTCGACGCCTTGCGACGCGCCGTGGACGCCTGCCAACCCGGCGGTAGGCCGCTGTTCGCCGGGATGTTGTCGTTGGCCGAGCCCTATGCCGTCATCGGACAAATTTGGCGGGCCGGCGACCGCTT
>JAYVGK010000296.1:0-6092 GCA_043772215.1 Acidimicrobiales bacterium
CCCAACCCGGTGAGTCCCACAGTGGATGAGTGCAATGGGTCAAGCCGCATACGGCCATCGGCGATCATCCCCATGGCCAAATCGAACTCATCGTGGGTGTAAGCCAAGGCCGCAGTGAGCACCACCTCCTTCACCAGCCACACCGCCGGGGTGATGGATGCATCAGTGTCGGACAGCCCAATAAGACACATGGAGCCGCCTCGACGCACCAGATCCACCGCCGACTGAATAGCCGGGGCCCGGCCCACGCACTCGTACACAATGTCCGCACCCAACCCGTTGGTATGGTCGCGTACAAGTTCGCCGGCCTCGGCACCGGGTGCCACCACAACCGTCGCCCCCAAGGACAATGCCAACGCCTGACGCTGAGCATTGGGCTCGATCACGATGACCTCACCGGCCCCGGCGGCACGTACCCATTGCATGGTGGTGAGACCGATGGGCCCCGCCCCTTGCACCACGGCGACGTCACCGAGGCGAACCATGCTGCGCCGAACGGCATGGAAGGCAACCGTGGCCGGTTCCACCTGGGCGGCCTGAGCATCGGTGAGCAGTGGATGGGCCGCCAGCACCCGGTCGGCGCCCACCGCCAAACGGGGGGCAAACCCGCCGTGGAGCGGGTTGCGGATGTCGCGCCCGGTTGCAGCCAGGAACACTGCGCTGCAGTGCCCCGCCTGGCCTGCCCGGCACGCCGTACAGCGCCCGCACGGAGGAGGCACAGCCACCACCACCCTGTCGCCTTCGCTCAATCCCCGCACGTCGACACCCACGCCCGACACCACGCCCACCCACTCATGGCCACAGATGGCCGGGTTGTACGGGGCCCCGGACTGATATGCGTGTAGGTCGGTGCCACAGATGCCGCACAGCGTGATGTCCACCACCACACCATTCACCGCAGGGACCGGATCGGGCACCTCGATGACCTCGACCCGATGCTGACCAGTGATCACGGCGGCGTACATGGCGGCAATGTAGGTCTTTTGCCCCCAGGAAAGTGGAATTCATCGGGCGATCAATTACGCTGTACCCATGGTCTATCAGCCCACCCGCGGTGATGCACCGGCTCGTATCGGTGTCGGCGTCACTCCTGTCCACGATGTTCCCAATGCGCTCGTCGATGCCGACGTCTACCGGGACTCGCTGCGCTACGAACTCGAGGTGGAACATGTGGTGCGGGCATCGTGGCTGATTGCGGCCCGATCGTCGGAAATTGCCTCCGACGGCGACTGGATCACATACGAGGGCCACGGCGACACCGTGATCATCAGTCGTCAAGGCTCCGGAGCGCTGGCGGCGTTCCACAACGTATGCCAGCACCGCGGCGCCCGGCTCACCCGGGGAGCCACATCGGGTTGTGATCGGCGATTCACGTGCCCATGGCACGGCTGGGTCTATGACCAAACCGGTGAGGTGGTGGGGGTACCAGAACGTCAAGATTTCGACGCCGACATCCTGGCCGGATTGCGTTCGCCACCAGTGGCCGTGGAGGAATGGGGCGGCTGGGTGTGGATCAACCTGGCCGGCCCCGACGCCGCTCCTGCGCTGCAGGACTGGATTGGCCCCGACATCGTGGCGGACCTCGGCCGATTCGGTATGCAGGACATGATCCTCCACGAGAAAGTGGTGGTGGACCTTGATATCAATTACAAGGCGGTGGTGGACGGGTTCAATGAGGTGTACCACGCCACGGAGTTGCACCACACGCCGGCGGCGTTCACCAAGTCGGCCCGAGACACGGCATTTCACCTCAGCGGGCCCAACGCCATGATGTATGTACCCCGACCCGATCTGCTCGACAAACTGGCGGCCACTGGTGACCATCAGCGCTACACCATCTGTCATTACGTGGTATTTCCCAACACAGTGTTCAACAACAATCCGGATCAAATCCAACTCTTCCAGCCCATACCGCTGGGACCCGAGCGCACCCGGTTCATCACTTGGGAATTGATCTACGCACCGCAGGCCGATGAAGACTCAGACAGTTATGCCCAGTACCACCAAGGCACCATGCGTCGCTGGCAGGAACTCAAGGGCGTGGTGGCCGAGGATGTGTTTGTGTTCGGCGAGGTGTCGGCTACCCGCCACTCCATGGGGTACCAGCGCAATTTGTTGGGCCGGGGTGAAGTGAAGATTGCCGCATATCACCGCACCATGGATCACTGCATTCAAGGTGGCAGCCCCATGGACCGTTACAACGCTCCCCCAGAAGGCACAACATCGTGATCATCATTGCTGGCACCATCGACATTGACCCGGCCAAGCGAGATGCCTGTGTGGCGGCATCACTCCCACTGCAGATGGGCACCCGGACCGACGAGCCCGGATGCTTGGCCTACTGCTTCGCGCCCGACCCCGGAGTGCAAGGTCGTATCCAGGTATACGAATTGTGGACTGACGAGGCGTCGCTGGCTGCGCACTTTGTACATCCCAACTACCTGGGAATGCGCGAGATGTTTGCCATGTTCGGACCGTTGGTGGCCGACAACAGGAAATACCGCACGGACCTCAACGAGCCCGTGTATGACGCACACCGAAAGCCTCGGGCCGATTTTTTTACCAATGGAGGACAACCAACGTGAACATGCAGACCCAACCGGGCACCGCTCGCTCTCCCGGTATCACCTACCAACAATTGCTCGACACCGACACCCATCCGGTTCCCGAGGTGCTGCGGCTGGAGTCCCCGCAATACTTGGGCAGTGCCGACATCTCCAAGGACCGCTACATCTCCCGGGCTTGGCACGAGCGCGAGGTGGAGTTTCTGTGGAAGCGGGTGTGGCAGTTCGCCTGTCGCGAAGAAGAGATACCCAACCCCGGCGACCACGTCGTGTACGACATCGCTGGTCTCTCCTTTATTGTTATACGCACAGAGGATGGAGCCATCAAGTCCTATCCCAATGCGTGTCTACATCGCGGCAGGAAGCTCAAGGACAACGACGGCCACTGCAGCGAAATCCGTTGTTCGTTCCATGCGTTTGCCTGGACGTTGAGCGGCGAACTCTCTGATGTTCCGGCCCGATGGGACTTTCCCCACATCGATACCGAGGAGTTCCACCTCCCGGAGGTCAAGGTGGGCACGTGGGCCGGATTCGTGTTCATCAACCCCGATCCCAACGCCGAGTCACTGGAGTCATTCATCGGCGAGATGGCGGATCATTTCTCCATCTGGGACTTGGGCAGTGCCTACGTGGAGGCCCGGGTATGCAAGGTCATCCACGCCAACTGGAAGATCGCGCAAGAGGCGTTCAGCGAGGCGTACCACGTCAGCGGCACTCATCCCCAGATCCTTCCGAACCTCGGTGACACCAATAGCCAAGTAGATGTGTGGAACAACTTCTCCCGTGTCATCACACCGGGCGGCACACCCAGTCCGCTGCTGGACTGGACCCCCACCCAGGACGAGATGATGCGATCCATGCTCGATATTCGGGTGGGCAATCCCAGCCCGGTGACCCTCGAAGAGGGTCAGAGCATGCGCGCCGTGGCGGCCGATCTCGGTCGCACCCGTTGGCGCCCAGTGGTGGGTGACCACGTGGACAAGATGAGTGATGCCGAGATGATGGACAGCTTGGACTACACGTTGTTCCCGAACTTCCATCCATGGGGTGCGTTCAATCGCATTGTGTACCGCTTCCGCCCCAACGGCGACGATCACCGCAGCGCCATCATGGAGGTCACGTTTCTCTCACCATTTACCGGGGAGCGACCGCCACCCGCCCCCGTGCATTGGTTGCAAGAAGGAGAACCGTTTTCCAGTGCTACTGAGTTGAGCATGCTGGGCAAGGTGTTTGATCAGGACCTCTTCAACATGTCCAAGGTGCAATTGGGATTGGAAACCACGTTCAAGCCCGGTATCACGCTGGGCAACTATCAGGAGTCCAAGGTGCGCTGGCTGCACCAAAAACTCACCGATTGGGTGGAGCACCCAATCGGAGTAACGCCATGAACGGCATTCGACACCCTTTCACCGGCGCACTGTACGAACAAGACGGCGAAGGCCGGGTGGCGGTCACCTCTGGTGAGCGTTCCGGTCTCTTTCACAGCAATGGACGGTGGATCTCCGGTGCGCTCCAAGACGCCGATCCCCAACTGTGCGGTTGGGTGGCCGGGCCCATGATCACCAATCATCGGGTCACTCCCGCCCAGCTCGTTCCACCAGCCAAGGGTTGAGTGGAATCCACGTGAGCAAGCAGACGATGTTCGATCTCGCCGGCAAGGCGGCGTTGGTCACCGGCGGGTCATACGGCCTGGGTGTGGTGTGGGCCACGGCTTTGGCCGAAGCGGGTGCCGACATTGCTCTCACTGCCCGTTCCGCACCGCTGCTCGAAGAAGTGGCGACTGCGCTTCGATCCACCGGACGCACTGTCACCGTGCATCGCGGAGACGTCACCGACGAGGACGACGTGCGCCGGGTAATGGCGGAGGCCGTAAGCGCGCATGGACATGTGGACGTCCTTGTCAACAATGCCGGGATCAGCGAGAACACTGGTCGCTCCAGCGAGCAAACCACCACCGAACACTTCCGCCATGCCGTTGACGTGGACCTCATCGGCGTATGGAACTACGCCCGTGAAGCAGGCCTTCACATGTTGGAACGCGGTTCGGGGTCCATCATCAACGTATCGTCCATTTGCGGTATGGGGGCCACTGAATTCGCCAACCCCGCCTATCATGCTGCCAAGGCCGCCGTCATCGGGCTCACCCGTCAACTGGCAGCAGAATGGGCAGACCGTGGTGTGCGGGTGAACTCCATCAGTCCAGGATTTTTCATGAGCGAGATGATCCGTGAAGCATTGGAGATGATGGGTACGCGCCCGTGGATCGAGAGCCGAAACCCCATGCGTCGCATGGGTGAGCATCATGAATTGGCGGGTCCAGTGGTGTTCCTGGCCTCGGACGCAGCCAGCTACGTCAACGGGGTGAACTTGGCGGTGGATGGTGGCCATAGCGCAGTGATGGGCATGAGTCAGTTGCAGGCGCCGTGGCAGTTGTGGAACCGTCCTGGGCCGGTGCGCTCCAGTGATGTCTATGCGGGCATCGCACCACTGCCGGTGTACATCCCTCGCGAGGGAGTAGCGGGCTTCCACTTCCCCGCCGACGAAGAGTAACCCTCCGTATGGAGCGACTGCTGGTGGTGACCGGGGGACATCCTTTTGATCGCGTCCCGTTCAGCGCATTGTTCGACGCCATCGCGCCCGGCCACTGGACGCATGCCGAGCAGCCTGATGCCCGGCTGTTATTGAACTCGGACGCATGTAGCGACGTGGATGTCATCGTGTTCTACGACATGCCCGGCATCACCTTCACCCATTCGGATCCACCGGCCGTAATGGAGGAGCCTCCCCCATCGGTGATGGACGGTATGCATACGTTGCTTGATGCCGGCATGGGCATGGTGTTCCTTCACCATGCAGTGGCGGGATGGCCGGCATGGCCGGGGTACGCCGACATCGTGGGGGCGCGATTCCACTACCAACCGGCAAGGTTGAACGGTGTCGACTATCCGGATTCGGGCTACCGTTTCGATGTCACCCATCGCATCGAGATACTGGACCCTACCCATCCGATCTGCGCAGGGTTGGGTTCCGGCTTCGAACTCACCGATGAGCTGTATTGCTATCCGGTGCTCACCGACCGAGTGGTTCCACTGATGCGGACCACGTTTCCAGTCCATGATTCGTCACTGTTTTCCTCCTCCGACTTGGCCATCAGGGGCCAACGCAATGACAATGAAGGATGGACGCATCCGCCCGGCAGCGATCTCGTTGGTTGGGTGAAGCACGCCGGAAACTCACCGGTGGCGTACCTGCAATTCGGTGACGGGCCACAGACCTATGCCGATCCCCAGTTCCGCAAAGTGCTGGGCAACGCCATCGGTTGGGCCGCATCTACATCCGCCCATAAATGGGCCCGCCGCCGCTTTTCGGAGGCAACGTCAGACCAATGAAGCATCGGGGTCAGTCAACTCGATGCCCACTCCGGACGACACCACCACGCTAGCTCTCCAGCCTGCGAGGTCACGGTCCAGCGATGCAGCACCGAGCGGATCGGTGCGCCCACGACCACAGCGCTCGCCAGCGACCAGA
>JAYVGK010000297.1:0-1721 GCA_043772215.1 Acidimicrobiales bacterium
ACCAGGTCCGCACGGCCGAGTCGCTCGGCTATTCGGCGTTGCATCTGGCCGACCACGTCATCGGGCCGGGGCCAGCTTTGGCCGCCACCAACCATCCCGTACAGAACTTGTCACCCATACCCGCGATGGCCGTGGCCATCGAGGCCTCCACCACATTGCGGGTGGGGTGTCGGGTGTTCTGCGCCGACTTTCACAACCCGGTGATGCTGGCCAAGGACCTCGCCACATTGGACATGTTCAGTGAAGGGCGGCTGGAAATCGGCCTGGGAGCCGGCTGGTTGCAGGGCGAGTACGAGGCCATCGGGGTCCCCTTCGACCGTCCCGGGATACGTATCGATAGGTTCTTGGAAACGCTGGCCGTGATCCGAGCGTGTCTGGGCGAAGGTGAGGTAGACGTGCGCGGTAAGTATGTGCACGCAGTGGGGTTCGAAGGCGTGCCCAAGCCTGCAACCCGACCGGGTGGTGCGTTGCCGCCCATCATGATTGGTGGGGGGGCACAACGCATCCTCGGTATCGCTGGACGCGAGGCGGATATCATCAGCCTCAACTTCAACAACGCTTCGGGCAAAATCGGTCCTGCAGGTGTGGGATCGTCCACGGCCGAGCTCACTCAGAACAAGATCAACTGGATCAAGGCGGGGGCCGGTGAACGATTCAATGCCATCGAGTTGGAAATCGGCGCCTACTTCACTGTGGTCACGGATCAGCGGGATGCCACGCTGGCCAAGATGGCACCCATGTTTGCATTGGAACCAGCGCAGTTGAGCGAGCATCCACACGCACTCATTGGCTCCGTGGATTCCATATGCGAACAGATCATCGAACGTCGTGACACCTATGGCATCAGCTACATCACGGTAGGTAGATCCGTGATGGAGGCCTTTGCTCCGGTGGTGGCCCGACTGGCCGACCGTTGATCGTATCTATGGTTCTTCCGTATCAACGCCCCCCGATCAACCAAGCTGTGAAAGGTTCAACGTGAAGGTCGGAATGACACTGCCGGCGCAGTATCCGTTTGACAGTACCGAGGCGATGCTGCCGATGTACGAGCAGATGGGCGCCGACTCGTACTGGGCGCCCGATCACATTCTGGGCGTATTCCATCCCGGTCTGTGGAAGGACATTCCGCTGTCGGCGGTGGCATCGGATCCCGATGCGTTCTACGACCCGTTCTGTTACGGCGCAGTGGCCGGTCGTATGACCACCAAGCCGTACGGCATCTCCGTCACTGACGCCACCCGTCGCGGGGCTGCTGACTTGGCTCGTACTGCGCTCACCCTCAACGATCTCATTCCCGGTGGGTTCATCCTCGGTATTGGTTCGGGCGAGGCCGAGAGCCTGTTGCCTTTCGGTTACCCGTTCGACAAACCGGTGGCTCGATTGGAGCAGGTGCTGATCGAGTTGCGTTCGCTTCTCGACCACGGCGTGATGCCGGGCGGGGGAGTGGGGCGGATGGGGTTGCCATTGACGCTGCCGAACAAGAAGAGTCCTTCCGTGTGGATTGCCGGTCATGGGGAGCGCATGCTGCGCCTCACCGGTCAATACGGTGATGGATGGATCCCCGCCTGGTGGATGACACCCGATGAGTATGGGGTCAAACGCAAGGTGATTGCTGACCATGCCGCAACGGCCGGGCGGCCCACGCCGGAGTGCTCACTGCTCCCATTTGTGCTGTTCGCCGAGTCCCAGGACAAGGCGGCGGAAATGTTTGAACGCGAGCC
>JAYVGK010000298.1:0-6284 GCA_043772215.1 Acidimicrobiales bacterium
GCCGTATGTGCACGTATGGGTCGGGAGTTTCCCCACACACTGGTGTATCAGAGCCGCAGTGGGGCGCCCGGTCAGCCGTGGTTGGAGCCCGATATCTGCGACCACCTGCAGCTTCGCCATGACCTTGGGGCCCAAGGCATTGTGATGGTGCCCATCGGGTTCATCTCCGATCACATGGAGGTGGTGTACGACCTCGACACCCAAGCCCGGGAAAAAGCCACCGAGTTGGCACTGATGGTGGTACGAGCCGCCACGGTGGGCACCGATCCCCGCTTTGTCACCATGATCCGCCAACTCATCGAGGAACGTATTGCCGTGGCCGCCGGGGAGGATCCCATCCGCTTGGCCTTGGGCGTGCTGGGGCCCAGCCACGATGTATGCGCGCTTGACTGTTGCCCCATGCCACAACGGCCCATGGCCCAGCGCCCTACTGGTGATGCAGTTGAGTCAGCCACCGAATTCGGGCAGGCGGCTACCCACCCCCAGTAGCTCGGCAATGGCCGCCACGGTGCGGGGTGAGGCGTGGCCGTCGCCGTAGGGGTTCACGGCATTTGCCATGCGTGCATACGCTTCAGTGTCACCCAACAGCGTCAGCACCTCCGTGGCGATGCGGTGTCGGTCGGTACCCACCAGCTTGGCTGTTCCCGCCGTAACCGCCTCGGGGCGTTCGGTGGTGGTACGCATCACCAATACTGGTTTGCCCAATGACGGCGCTTCCTCCTGTACGCCACCCGAGTCCGTGAGTACCACCGTGGCTCGGTGCATCAACCGAGAAAAGGCCCCATACGGAAGCGGCTCCACCACATGTACGTTTGCATACGGTTCCACGGATGGTCGGATGGCGTCACGTACCAGCGGGTTGCGATGCATGGGAAACACGATGTCCACATCGGGACGTTGCGCGGCAATGTCGGCCAACGATTGACCAATGGACACCATTCCCTCACCCCAAGACTCACGACGATGAGCGGTGACCAATACCAACGGACGTCCGGAGCGGTCCACCGCTTCGAGCACCTCGTTGTCATACGGCACGTGATGATCAACCGCCCAGCGCAGCGCGTCGATCACGGTGTTGCCGGTGATGGTGATGCAAGACGGTTCTACTCCGTCGCGTTCCAGGTTGCGCCGGGCCTGTGAGGTGGCGGCGAGGTGCAGCGTGGAGAGTTGCGTGGTGAGGCGCCGGTTGATCTCCTCCGGATACGGCGACAGCGGGTCGTGAGTACGTAGCCCCGCTTCCACGTGCACCACCGGTACTTGGCGATAGAAGGCAGCCAAGGCTCCCGCAAAGGTGGTGGTGGTATCGCCTTGGACCACCACCACATCGGGCCCGGTCGCTTCGATCACCGGATCCAAGGCCCGGATGGCCCGAGCAGTGAGTTCCGACAGTGACTGACCAGGGCGTAGTAGGTCCAGGTCATGATCGGCCACGATGCCAAACAAACCCATCACCTGGTCCAACATTTCGCGGTGTTGCGCCGTGACCGCCACCACCGGCTGGCACCACTGGGCGTCGCGTAGGGCCAACACCAAGGGAGCCAGCTTGATGGCTTCGGGGCGGGTCCCGAAGATCAGCAGCACTCGGCGGGGCTCGTTCATGGCCCAGTCAGGCTAGAGGCCATACCGCCCGGCCGCGCCGAGCCGCTACCTGGTGAGCGTGATCACCGGGGCGCGATGCTCGTCGTTGTCCGACGTACCGGCCCACCGAATGAGGCCCACCTTGCACGTCTGGACGATGGGAAACGACAGGCTGGTGCCGGGCGAGTTGGGGAAGGTCATCTTCACCGCAAACACGCCAGGAGTTTTTGGGGGCAATGACCCGCCCGACCATGTCACCAACCGCCTGTCGGCCGACACTGCCGTCTTCCAACCCTTCGGGGCCACCGGCGCCGGGGCAGTCACCGTGGCTGGCAGCCGCATCACCAGTTTGGTGGTGGGCGAGCCATCGCAGCCGTGGTCCACCGTGAACGACACCGTGGCTGTACTGCCCGCCTTGTACTTGTCCGCACCCTGCTCGATGTGGGCTTGGGCAGCGTGCGCTCCCACGCCCAGCACCACCATCATGGTGAGCAGAACCCGGCGAAGATGATGACCGGTCATGAGCTATTCGTCGTCACCACCTCCGTAATGGTTCACCTGACCCCGCCTGCCCCGCTCGGTAGTGTCGGCGCCCGTGCCTGAAGCCTCCTCCCATCGACATACCAGAGCCGCCCATCTGGCCCTGGTGGGGGCCGCATTCGCCTTCGGAACCACGTTCGTGGTGGTCAAAGACGCGGTTGATCGCGTTGACCCATTCATGTTCCTGGCGGCCCGTTTCATGATGGCGGCAGCTGTGGTGGCGGTGTTTGCCTGGTGGCCTGGGCGAGTGCCGAAGCGCAGCGCAGTACCCCAGCTTGGCCGCCACGGACTGGTGGCCCATGGATTGCTGGCCGGATCGGCCTTGCTTATTGGATACGCATTTCAAACCGTGGGGCTGCAACACACCACCGGCTCTGTGTCGGCGTTCATCACGTACCTACTGGTGATCATGGTGGCGTTGCTGCATGCGCTGCGCTGGCGGCGCTGGCCCACGATGATGGTGGCGGTGGGGGTGGTCACGGCCACTGTCGGGCTGTTCTTGCTGTCAGCCGGTGCCGGCCGGGGTGGTTGGGCGGTTGGCGCCGGTGAACTACTCACCCTGCTCGGCGCCTTGGGATTCGCGCTGCACATCATGGTGCTCGACGAGGTCGCGCAACACCACGACACCCTGCGCTTGCTGGCCATCCAGTTGGCAGTGGTGGGCGCGGTCAGCCTCGTCCCCACCGTGGTGCGCCAAGACTTTCATCTGCCGCTGCGGGTGTGGGGAGCGGCTGCGTATACGGCGTTGGTGGCCAGCGCATTGGCCATTTTCCTGCAAACATGGGCCCAACAGCACCTGGACCCCACCCGAACAGCGTTGTTGTTGATGCTGGAGCCGGTGTTCGCCGGCGTGGTGGGAGTGATCGTGGGCGATCATCTCGGCGTCCGCCAAGCAGTCGGCGCCGGGGCCATCCTGGTCGGCATTGCGTTGGCCGAGAGTGGACCCCGATGGGCGCGCGCCACGGCCGCTGCGTAGCATCGCCTGATGTCCGATCCTCGACGCCCCCGCAACGCCTTCACCCCGTGGGACCGGCGCGAGCTGCCCGGCTCGTTCACCGTGGAAGAGTCCGCCCGCAGAGTGGGTAACTACAAGTGGATCGAGATGCGCCTGTTCGAAGCGCTCGGCGGGTGGGTGGCCACGGTGCCCGAGCTCGATGTCAAACTCCGCCTGGGTACCCACTGCTACCACCACGCCTGGCACGCCGAACTGTGGCACAAGCGCCTCCCGGAACTACGAGAGATGAACCCGGAGCGGCTCACCAAACCCGCCAATGACGAGATGGTCACCTTCATGGCGGCGCTCACGGACCCCACCGATCCGGCCATGACCATCGAGAAACTGGTGGGGGTCTACCGGGTTCTGGTGCCGCACCTCATGGCCGCATATACCTACCATCGCAACAACACGTCCACCATCACCGACGCTCCCACCATCCGCAGCCTGGACTTCGCCATCGCCGACGACATCGCCGACTGGCGCGACGGCGAGATGCTGTTGCAATCGATGATCCTCACCGCCGACGATGTGGAGCGCGCCGCTCGTCATCAGGCCAAATTGGAAACGCTGTTGGTGGCCGCCGGGGGCGTCACCGGTCCGGGGTCGATCGGCGATGCGTTCGCCCCCGCGACTACGGATTGATGGCGCTACGACATGGCCAAGGTCTCCGTCACCCCAGATCACTATGTGCTGTGCACTTTCGATGCCGTGCGCATCGGCGAACTCATCAACGAGGTCGCCACGCTGGTGGGCTTCAGTGCTGATGAACCCATCCTGGTGGAGGTGGATGAAACCACCCCGCTGTTGCGCGTCAATGTGGTGTCGGCTGACCCGGTCACCCTCGACGTGGAAGGCGGCGCCTTCGAAGATCCCCGCAAACCGCGTCACCTGGGCGACCAGACGGTGCTGGCCAACGTGGGCGGGCCCCTGTTCCGAGCATGGGACATGCGCCTGCCTTCATTTGCCGATGCCCCCGCCGAGGCCAAGCTCACCTTGGCGCAACGCGCTGCGTGGGACGTGTACACCGTGGGTAGGTGCGATCGGGTGGGACTACCAGCCCAGCGGCAACGGCGGCTGTACAACTTCCGCAATCGTCACGGGTTCACGGATGCCACCGACCGGGTGTTCGAACATCTCTGGACGGCCGAATCGTTGGGATGGTCAGACATCGTCAGCGCCTGCGACGAAACGGTGGCGTCGCGAGCGTGAGCCGGCCAAACTCCGGCCAAACTCCGGCCAAACTCAGGCTAGGTCGTGGGCGCTGATCGACTCCAATATGTCCACCTGAGGGGCGGCCCGCAGTACGGGCCCCAGTGACGCCGCGAACGCTTCGTTGGCCGCCGAGTCGAAATGGGCGATATGAGCCGTCGGTGACTCCCACTTCTCGATCACCACAAATCGGTCGGCGGTGCCCAGTGAGGCACAGAGGTCCACATTTCGGCATCCTGCAACTTTTCGAGTGGTGACCACGTACTGGCTGAGGAGGGCGGCCAAACGAGCGGCGTCCGAGGCGTCAAACACCATGGTGACCAGGGTGATCTCTACGTCGGCGGGGGCGCCAACCCCTTCCGGATGAACTGTTCCTGAACCAGGCGTCATCCAAGTATCCTTGCAGGACTCATCACTTCTGGGGTATGGCATGCCCAACCTTCACGCCGATCCCAAGTCGTCACCGTAACTTCAATCCCCCCTCTTCAGCTTCACAAGGAATCCACGTGGCCAAGGAACGAGTCGAACGCGACGAGGAAGACCTCGTCCGGCTCTACCTCACCGACATCGGTCAGTACCCGTTGCTGACCAAAGACGATGAGGTTCGTTTGGCGCAAGCCATCGAAGAGGGCAAGAAGGCGGCCGACCAGCTGGACAAGGGTGGCAAAGACCTCACTGCGGCGCGCAAGCGTGAGCTGCGCAAGCTGTCCAAGGGCGGCGAAGATGCCGAACGGACGTTCGTACAGTCCAACCTCCGCCTGGTGGTGTCCATTGCCAAGAAGTACCAGGCGTCTGGGCTGCCGCTGCTGGATCTCATCCAGGAGGGCAATCTGGGCCTCATGCACGCCGTGGAGAAGTTCGACTGGCGCAAGGGGTTCAAGTTCTCCACATACGCCACGTGGTGGATTCGCCAAGCCATCACTCGCGGCATCGCCAATACGGGCCGCACCATCCGGCTGCCGGTTCATGCAGGTGACACGCTGGCTCGTCTGCAGAAGGCTCGCGCCCGTTTGGAACTGAAGTTGGGCAGACCGGCCACGTTGTCGGAGTTGTCGGCCGAGGTGGAGATGCCAGAGGACAAGGTCACCGAGGCGTTGCGCTTCGCTGCCGAGCCGCTGTCCCTGTCGGAGCCACTGCGCGAGGACGGCGACGCCGAACTCGGCGATGTGGTGGAAGATCGCTCTGCCGAGTCACCGTTCGAGGTGGCCGCCACGGCATTACTGCCCGAAGAGATCGCCAAGTTGCTCGGTCCTTTGGACGAGCGCGAGCGCGAGATTTTGCGGCTGCGGTTCGGTCTTGACCGCGGCGAGCCCCGCACCCTCGAAGAGGTCGGAGAACACTTCAATCTCACCCGAGAGCGCATTCGCCAGATCGAGGCCCGGGCCATGTCCAAGTTGCGCCATCCGTCGTCAGACACCGGTGCCCGGGACCTGCTTGCCGTGTAGTTTCGCCCTCACCGTTTTGATGCTGCGAGCCACCTCCGGGTGGCTCGTGTCGCGCCCGCTCCGTCTTGTGGGAACAAAACGTCTCTAGCTGGTCCAAGTCGATGCAGGGGAGTGGGTGAGTTCGCTTACTGAATGGATGGCTGAGTTCCGGCAGAGAGACGCACCCAAATCGTGGCGCTGTGGGGTGGCATGGGAGCGTTGGGGGTAGCGGCTGGACCCACGTTGGGAGCACTGCTCATCGATCAGTTCGGCCGGCGATCGGCCTCCACGTCAACGAACCGGTATGTACCATTGCGTTGGTGGACGGATGGTTCGTACTTACCGAATCCCCCCGCCAAGTGAGTACGCACCGCCCAGATCTGCTGGGCGCATCCATCATCAGGACAACTCTCTTGATGATCGGCGTACGTAGCATTCCCAATCGGTGGGAGTTCGTACCGTCGATGTTCATCTCCGGCGCAGGCACCGCATGCACCTTTCCCGTACTGGGGGCGGCGTCGGTATCGGAACTTCCT
>JAYVGK010000299.1:0-3960 GCA_043772215.1 Acidimicrobiales bacterium
GGAACGCAGGCTGCGGCCGTGAACGCACAGGCTGCGGCGGTCGGGATGAGACTCACGGTTCTCTCCTGGCTCGGGATGTGGCGGCGCCAACGCAGGGAAGGTCGGGTGTCGTATCGTGTCCTTCGGTGCAACCGAACGCTATATGCATGGCCGAACGACCGCATTCAGCAAGATATTGGGGATTTTCATCACTATGAGTAGTCACCAGTCGTACCCGCAACTACACTCACCTTCAACTATGGGGCCGGAATCCACTCAACTCGACGTTTTCAGGCTGGCACGGGTCCTTCGCTCGCGTATCGCCACCATCTTGGCCACCGTATTGGTGGTGTGTGCGGTGATTGTGGGGTTTTCTCTCACCGCCAAGCCCAATTACCGCTCAACGGCAGAGTTGGTGTTGGAATCGAGCCCCACGGAGTCGCTGGCCACAGGTGTTTTGGGCCGCAACGAAGGGACCGGCACTAGCGACCGTCGCCAGACGGAAATCCAGATTCTGCTGGGTTCGGCCGTATCGCAAAAGGTGTACGCACAGCTGAAAAAGCCCGGCACGGTGGTGGCCAGATCTCTCGGTGGTGCCGATGTCATCGTGGTGGAAGCCGAAAGCGACAACGCCGCCACCGCTGCGGCTACGGCCAACGCATATGCCCAGTCCTATATCGACTTTCGTCGAGGGCAGGCGGTGGACGACCTGCTCGAAGCCTCGAAGCGACTGCAGGTGCGCGCCACTGCCCTAGTGCAGCGAATTGCCGTTCTCGATGGTCAGTTGTCGGCATTGGGTGCTGATTCTGCTGACCGATTGCCGCTGCAAAGCGAACGAAATGCTCTTGACGAGCAGCGCATCACGTTTCAAAATCGGACGGATGCGTTTCAGATTGACGCCGCTCTGCGGACCGGCGGCGCACTCATCAATCGTCCGGCCACAGTTCCCGAACTCCCCACCAATCCGTCACCCATTCGCAGCCTGTTGTTCGCATTTCCGTTGGGCCTCCTCGCTGGAATCGGGTTGGCATTCATGCGCGACGCCTTCGACGACACCATCTCCGAACGAGAGGATGTCGAGAACGTAGATGGCTCTCATCCGGTGTTAGCCGCCGTGCCTGCGGCAGAGCGACGGTTGCCAATGTTTGCCATTGCTGACCGGCCGTCGTCGTCGATGGCCGAGAGCTTTCGAAGTTTGCGCACTGCTTTGCAGTTCCTAGGCGTGGATCGATCCCTTCGGGTGATCCAGGTCACCAGTGCTCTGCCCGGTGAAGGCAAGACCACTGTGGCCAGCAACTTGGCGGTGTCGTTGGCCCAAGGTGGTCAACGAGTGGTGTTGATCGATGCTGATTTGCGTGTTTCGTCACTCAACGATCACATCAGCCAGAACGAGGGGGGTGGCTTGTCGTCGATGTTGGTGGGCTCAACGTCGGCGGCTGCGGCCGCAGTGGGGGTTGACTCGGTTCCTACACTGCAAGTGATTCCGGCCGGATTCGTGCCGCCCAATCCGGCGGAATTGTTGGGCTCCAATCGTATGCGGGACTTGATCAAGGACATGTCGGCCCGCTTCGATTTCGTGGTGGTCGACAGCCCCCCCTTGTTGCCGGTGGCCGATCCTCTGGTGCTGTCCGAATTCGCCGATGCAGTAATCGTGGTGGTGCGTTCAGGCAAGAGCACCAAGCGTCAACTGGCCCGGGCCACGCAATTGCTGCGAAGCGTCAACGCACCGCTGGTGGGCTTCGTTTTGAACCAGTCCGATGATGACACTCAAGGCTACGGCAAACAGTTGTATGCGGCCTCCACCAAGAAGCAGCGGCGCATCGCCCAGAAGGCAAAGTCGAAGGCTCGTCGCTCCGCCGCCTGAAAGCAACCAACTGAACGCCCATCGGCCTACCTTTGGACGGCCTGACGGTCAATCCATCCCGTCGATCTCGTCGCAAAGCCACGTCGCCGGTGTGAATTTTGCGACCAGTTCATTGGGTGGACGGGGTTATGCGGACGGGGCGGGGGAACGAGGTGGGCTGCTGCCTGTGACCGCAGCGGGAGGGGCAGATACTCGGGGTGGTGTGGGCCCTGAAACCGGAGCTGCGGGGGCAGCAGTGCGGGGCACAAACACCAACGGCGGGGTGGTTGTGGTGATCGTTGGCGCAGGCGCAACAGTGGTCGGCGTGGTTGTCAGTGTGGTCGTTGGTGTAGTCGCTGGTGTAGTCGCTGGGGGAATGGCGCCGGCGATGCGGTTCAGCAGGTTGCTGGCCATGCGCTCCACCGTGGCATTTCCGATGTCGAGATAGCGGGCAAAGCTGGTGGTGGACGCATTGAAGACAATGGCCCCACTGGTCTTTTGCCGAATAACAGCATTGTGCTGGTACAGCACAGAACCAATGAGAACGTCCCCGTTGGATAACCCCGTTCCATCGGCTGGTACTCCGGCGTTGGCGCGATCCCATTCGTAACCAACGATGGCCGGGATATGTGATCCGTTGGCCAGTCCCGTACCGGCATAGATCCAATGGGCAGAGTTGGTGACCACCCAATCAGCCGACCCATTCGTGGGGAAGTAGTTTTCATAGCGGGCGCCCAGCACGTCTTCCTCCGGAAGATTGATGGGCTCAGACCGGAACAGATACGTGGTGCGGTTGCGCAGCGGGTTACCTACATAGTTGTACGGGTCATCAAATCCCTTGTACCCCACCATGGTGCGCCCCCCATCCTCAAAACGCACCTGCCAGTACAAGTTGTTGGCCGAAAAGAATGCTGCGCTCTTGCCACCGGCGATGTTGTTCACCAGGTTCTGGCGCATTTCGTACGACCAGTATTCATCGTGGAATGACGTCAGGAAACCCTTGTGATTGTTCATCAAGCCGGGTTTGGTGTGCATGTCATAGCTGGCGGCATACGACACGTTGTAACCGTTACGCTCCAAGAACTGGATCATCTGATAGTCACCCGAGAACAACGACATGGTGCCCTGGCCGTAGCCATATGGCCGATCAAACGACACCTTTCGTGCCCGTCCCCCCACGGAGTTGTCGTCATACAAACTCTTGCCGCCCCATTGGTTGTATGCCTCATAGGTGTTGAGCGGTATTTGCATCAGAAACGCCGCAGTATCAGCATCATTGCGTACTACGAACGGCGCGTAACCCACCACGGGGGCAGCGCCCGGCGCCACGAATGCCGCCACATAAAACCCTGATGTCCACCCGGTGGTATCAAATGATGCCGCAATCGGCCATGTGCATGTGATGGTGCCGAGAGCGTCGGCAGCAGGTTTGGGATACGGGGCCCCGGAAAGCCCTGAGCGTCTGGTGATCTCGGCTGCGCCGGCGCCGCCGTACCAGCCAACGCGGTAGACCACCAGATCGTAGGTGGCGACGGTCGACGACGTACTGAACGAAATAGGCTCCCCGGTGTTCACCGACTGGCGGTTGGCGTATCCCTCCACCGCTGGAGCGGCATTGCTCACCGGGCCAACCAGGGCTCCACTGCTCGAGATATCTCGTTTCCCGGGAGTGGGGGGAGGACCGAATTCTCCCTGTAACGACAACTCGATCTCCCGGCGGGCGACGGCGCTGATCCAGTTCGGGGCGCCCTTGCGACGGTTTTCCGACACCACAGCATTTCCAGGCGTTGGATGGGACGACGGGAACCAGCCGCTGCCACGCCAGGCCATGCCCGCCAGCAGCAGTGGGACCAGCAAATACACGTGCGAGTTGCGAGGGCGCAACCAGCCCCTGGAACTTGGCACCCGATTCTCGCCTTTCGCTGCCGTTCGGCAACCACTCTCTGAGGCCATCACCATAGCTGAACCTTCGTTCGAATCGCTAGGGAACTCGGGGTTACCACATGGGGCCGTTCTGGTGTCGGGCTAACGTCGGTGCCCATGCAACTTGGTTCGGGCGGGCCACCGCAGATCATCGTTTCCGCCTACTACCTCCCACAATTTCATCCCACGGCGGAAAATGATGAATGGTGGGGCTC
>JAYVGK010000300.1:0-2033 GCA_043772215.1 Acidimicrobiales bacterium
TATGCCAGTCCCTGAGCCAGTCGTGATGACTCGTGCACCACTACTGGAGAGTTCAGTCACGGCTGCTGATCTGCCCATCAACGGCTACGACACGTTGCCTGCTCAGGCCATCGTGGACCTTCTCGGTGATCTTCGCCCCTCAGACTTGCAACTTGTCCGCCAACACGAGGCTGGCAACCGAAGGCGGCGTACGGTCCTGTCCAAAATCGCCCAACTTCTCGGTGATGGGTGAGTGGGGCGCGGGTGTTGGCGTGACGCTCGAGGTGGGCGTGCGCCCCGCCCTCCCCGACGATGAGACAACGCTGGCCCGATTGGTCGGTTTGGCTCATACCGAACTGCAGCACGAGCGAGGCGCCGCCGTGTGGTTTCAGTATGAGGGGCGGGTATTTGACCCCTGCGCAGCCGACCTCGTGCGGCGGCCAGGTCTGGATGAGCGTGTCATGCTGGGCACCATCAACGATGTTGTCGTGGGGTTTTGCGTGGGCCACCTCGCCACGCTGCACAACCAGCGAACGCTCGGCATCATCACAGAGTTGTATGTGGAGTTGGAGGGTCGTGAAATTGGTGTGGGTGATGCGCTCATCACAGAACAGGTGGAGTCGTTTCGCTCCCGCGGGGCCATTGGGGTCGACTCATGGGCATTGCCCGGTGCGCGTCTCACCAAGAACTTCTATGAAGCGCACCACTTCACCGCCCGAGCCCTCACACTCCATCATCGTTTCGTTGATCGAAGCTGAGTCTCAATGACCGCCAACCGACCCGAAGTCTGCGTGGGCGCAGTGGTGGTTGATGACGACCGATTGCTGCTGGTGCGCCGAGGTCGCCCGCCCCATGCCGGTTACTGGTCGGTGCCCGGGGGACGGGTGGAACATGGTGAAACCCTCGCTGAAGCACTCGTGCGAGAAGTGCGTGAAGAAACCGGCATCGACGTGGTGTGTGACCGGTTCTTGGGCTGGGTGGAACGCTTCGACAACGATCTACACGCGGTGATCTTGGACTTCGAAGCCGTCTCTCTGGAGGAGGACCCGTCACTGACGGCAGGCGACGACGCAGCTGAATGCGTATGGGCTTCGTTGGCCGAGGTTCCTGAGATGTTGCTGGTGCCCGGGTTGGCAGAGTTTCTCAGCGATCACGGCTTCATCGAACTCTTGGCATGAGGCCCGTCAACGCCCCGTCCACGTGGGGGTGCGCTTTTCGATGAATGCGTTCAATCCCTCCTTCAGATCCTCACTGCCCATGATGGCAGCAGTGGCCTGATTAGTAAGCGCACGTAGTGCTTCTTCACTCTCGTAGGCTGATGCCAACACCACCTTGCGGCTCTCCCAAACTGCCATGGGCGCTGCGGCAGTGATCTGGGCAGCCAAGGCCATGGCAGCCGCTTCGGCGTGGCCCGGCTCTACCAATCTGTTCACCATGCCCAGTTGGTATGCGCGCTGAGCAGTGAGTGGCTCGCCTGTGAGGATGGCTTCCATGGCCACGGTACGGCCAATGGCATGGGGTAGTCGGTACAACCCGCCGGCCCCGGCTACCAGGTTGCGCTTTACTTCAGCCAAGCCGAACGATGAGCGGGTTGTGGCCACCACCAGGTCACAAGCCAGGGTGATCTCACATCCTCCTGCGGTGGCCAGCCCGTCGATGGCGGCGATGATGGGTTTGGTGCGCTCGCGGTACGCAAAACCGGCAAATCCGCCGCGAGCGGTACCGATGTTGCGGCCGTTGCCGGCGTTGATCTCCTTGAGATCGGCGCCGGCACAGAACACCGGCCGGTCACCCACGGTTACGGCCCGCAGTACACCGACCCAGACCTCCGGATCGGCCTCCATCTGGTCGAGAGCAGCCTCCATCTCGGTGGCCACCTGGGGATTGACCGCATTCCGAGCTTCGGGGCGGTTCAACGTGATCACGGCAACGTGACCTTGGACTTCGTAGTCGACCATCGTCACAGTGAAGCCCACATCCAACTGCCGAACCAGTCGAGTGGATCTCGATTCCCTCTAGGGGGCCGTGGGCTCCGCACTAGGCTCAGTTTCTGC
>JAYVGK010000301.1:0-4490 GCA_043772215.1 Acidimicrobiales bacterium
TCATTGCCGGCATCGCCTTTGGACGGGGCCTGGGGCGTTACCTCGACCACCCCGGTGATCCACTGTTCTGGTCGGTGGCCCTCACCTACGGAACTGCCATGGCGGTGGCCTTTGCTTGGCACCGGGCCCGCACTCGCACTGCAATCCTGCGCCAGGAATTGGCCGACAGCGACGCATCGTGGGCCGAAATCCAAACTCAGATGTTCGGCCCCTACATGGGTGATGATCAGCGCACGTAGTAACTCGCCAGTGCTCGCCGCATCAGGTCTCCATCGAGCGAACCGCACAATTCACGAGCAGAGTGCATCGACAACATGGCGCAACCAACGTCGACGGTGGTGATGCCCAATCGAGTGGCGGTGATGGGGCCGATGGTGGATCCGCACGGTTGTGAGTTGCGTGATACGAAGCTCTGCATGGGGACATCAGCAGCGGCACAAGCAGCGGCAAACGAAGCTGCTCCTATGGAGTCTGTGGCGTATCGCTGGCTGACATTGATCTTGAGTACCGGTCCCATGTTGGGAACAGGACGATGTTGCGGTTCGTGGCGATCGGCGTAGTTGGGGTGTACGGCATGTGCCATATCGGCCGATACGCAGGTAGATGCCGCCATCGCTCGAGCGTGCCCGTCGACGTCAAGACCCGACGCATGACAAATGCGGTTGATCACCGCTTCGAGTAACGGACCGGCAGCACCAGTGGTGGAGGACGAACCGATTTCCTCGTGATCAAACAGCGCCACCATGGTAAGCGGTCCGCCACTGGCTGATACCTCACCATCATCAGCTCGTTGTGCGGCGTCCACCTGTGCATTGAGTGCAGCCCAGCACGAGAAGAGGTTGTCGAGGCGCGCCGACGCAATGAATTCGCCTTGCAACCCCAGCAGAGCCGGGGGCGTCACGTCGTGCAACATTGCATCCCACGACACCACTGCACTGGAGACCATACCGAGTTCTTCGGCCAGCAGTTCCCGGAACGCCCCCGGTTCCAAGTCACCCAAACCAACCAATGGCAGCAGATGCAGTTGGCGATCCAGCACCAGGCCGCGATCGTTGACTTCTCGGTCGAGATGGATGGCCAATTGCGCCACCCGAGCCAACGGCCGGTTGAGCAGCACCAGGCGGATGCTTCCATCCTTGAGCACCACCCGACCACTGAGACCCAGGTCGCGATCCAACCACGAATTGGCCAAAATGCCCCCGTAGACCTCGACCCCCCACTGCTGCCATCCGACGTTGGCGATGTCCGGGTGGGGCTTCAAACGCAAGTTGGGTGAATCAGTATGCGCGCCCACGATTCGAAGACCGCGGCGCATGAGGTCCACGTCTTGATTCACCCACGAGATGAGGGCCCCGCCGCGCACCACAAAACACCTACCGGAAACGTCGGGCCACCCGTCTAGCTCCATCAATTCCCGGAAACCATTGGTGGTGAGTAGCTGTCGAGCGTTGGCCACTGCGTGGTACGGCGAGGGTGACTCACCGAGGAAGTTCAACAGCGACTGAAGTGCGGGAAGCGTGGGGCTGATCACCATGGCAAGTACAGCAGGTCCCGATAGGAGACTGGTCAGGCCACCGGTGTGGGCAGCTCACCGGTGGCCAGTAGGTGGACGAATGCCGCCTCATCGAGTACTGGTACTCCCACACTTTCGGCTTTGGCCACCTTGGAAGCGCCCGGTTCAGCGCCCACCACCAGGGCGGTGGTTTTCTTGGACACACTGGAAGGACTCTTGGCTCCGCGTGAAGTGATGGCCTCCTCGGCTCCGTCTCGCGAGAACCCGGCCAGCGTGCCCGTGACCACGATGCTCATACCCACCAACGTCTGGGCCACGTCGGGGGCAGCCGGCCCCTCGAAATTGACGCCCGCAACACGCAGGCGCTCCACCAACTGGCGGTGCTCCGGACGGGCAAACCACTCGAACACGCTGCGCGCAATGATGGGTCCCACCCCCTCCACCTCAGCAATGTGCTGCTCGGTGGCATCGAGAATGGAATCGAGGTGATGGAAGGCCTTGGCCAGGATTTGTCCAACGGTGCCGCCCACATGGCGAATGTTGAGGGCGAAGAGCAGGTTTCCCAGCGGACGCGTTTTGGATTTTTCGATGGCCGCCAACAGGTTTTGGATACTCACCTCCCCGTAACGATCCAATGCGCGCAGATCATCAGTACGCTGCGCAAGTTGGTAGACGTCGCCAACATCAAGCAGCAAAGCTCTGTCGAGAAACAACTCGACTGATTTGTCTCCCAATCCTTCGATGTCCATGGCCCCACGTGACCCGAAGTGCACGATGCGAGCAAAGGCCTGAGCGGGACAATCGATGTTCGGGCAACGGTGATCGCTCTCGTTGTCGGGGCGGACCAGCGGCGTGGCACAACGAGGACACAGGGTGGGGAACTCCCACGGCGCCAACCCTTCCGGTCGCAATGAGAGCACCGGCCCGAGCACCTCAGGAATGACGTCGCCGGCCTTACGCACCAGCACGGTGTCTCCCGGGCGTACGTCCTTGACCTTCACCTGGTCCTGGTTGTGCAACGTGGCCATGCCCACTGTGGAACCACCAACGAACACTGGCTCCAAAACCGCAAACGGCGTGGCCTTTCCGGTACGCCCTATCGACACCTCGATGCGCAACAATTTGGTGGTGCGCTCCTCAGGAGGCAGTTTGTAGGCAATGGCCCACCGTGGCGCTTTGGAGGTACTGCCCAGTTCGGAGCGTTGGGCAAGATCATCGAGCTTGATGACGATGCCATCGATTTCATACGGGAGATCGTGACGGTGCGCTTGCCAATACAGGCACAGTTCATGTACTGCCTCCAGTGAATCCACCACTTGGATCTCTGGGTTCACAGGGAAGCCGCACTCCGCCAAGAACATCAGCGTCTCCCAATGCGAGCGCAACGCCGGACCGCCTTGTACCGCACCCAACTGATAGCACCAAAAACTCAATTCACGGCTTTGGGTGACGCGTGGGTCCTTTTGGCGCAGGCTCCCCGCCGCCGAATTGCGAGGGTTGGCAAACAGTGGCTCACCCGCTTCGCCACGACGGGCATTGAGGTCGGCGAACGCCTTCACCGGCATGTACACCTCGCCGCGCACCTCGAGCAATGTCGGGGTGGCGTCGCCCGTGACCAAACGCTTGGGAACGGCAGCGATGGTACGCACGTTCTCGGTGACGTCCTCTCCCACTCGGCCGTCGCCGCGTGTGGCGGCGCGTTTGTACAGACCCTGGGAATAGGTGAGCGACATCGCCAGGCCGTCGATCTTGAGTTCCACCACATAACGCAATGCACTGCCCGGCTCCAGCAGCTTGCGATTGCGGGCATCCCACGCCGCCAATTCGAGCCAGCCAAACACGTTGTCCAGACTCATCATGGGCTGGACATGGGTGACGGCACTGAACTGCGCCGCTGGAGTGAAACCCAAGCGCTGCGTCGGTGAATCGGCCCGCAACAGTTCCGGGTGCTCGGACTCCACTGCACGTAGCTCGACGACCAAAGCGTCGTAGTCGGCATCGGACACTTCGGGCTCGTCCAACTCGTGATAGCGACGATTGTGGTATTCGATGGCGTCGCGCAGTTCCACCACCCGGATGGAGGGGTCGACCTCTTCGCATGATCGTGGGGTGGAACCTGGCATCGTGAGCGGACCTTATATGGCCCATCGGTGCCTGCGAAGCGCCTCTATCCTGGGTGCTCCGAGGTGGCTCGATACCGTGCTCCAGGAGATCGTGACATGTCCGCATCGCTCATTGCTCAACAACTCGTGGTGCATCGCGGCCGCCAGATCGTGCTCGACGGCGTGGACCTGCGTGCCGAACCCGGTCAGCGCATCGGCGTGCTCGGTCCCAACGGCGTGGGCAAATCCACGTTGCTGGCATGCCTGGCGGGCCATCTACGCGTCGACAGCGGCGCGGTGGAACGACGTCCGCGCTCGGCCACGGTCGGCCTCCTGCACCAAGAGCCCGAGCGGGTGGCAGGCGAGGATGTGCGCTCGATGTTGCGCCGCCGAACCGGGGTCACGGCCGCCGACACCGAGCTCGATGCGGCCACCGAGGCGTTGGCTTCTGCTGCACCGGGGGCCGACGACCGATATTCCGATGCTCTCGAAGCGTGGCTGGCCCTCGGTGCCCCCGATTTAGATGCGCGCATATCAACGATATGGGCGGACCTGGGCCTCGATGATGCCCGTCTCGCACGCGACACCACAAAGTTGTCCGGAGGTGAGGCGGCCCGGGTGGCACTGGCGGTGCTGCTGCTGTCACGCTTCGACGTGCTGCTACTGGATGAACCCACCAACGACCTGGATCTCGACGGCCTGGAACGCTTGGAACAGTTCGTGGTGTCGAGCCCAGTGGCGATGGTGGTGGTAAGCCACGATCGAGCCTTCCTGGAGCGGGTCATCACCCATGTGGTGGAGATCGACGAGCACACCCATCGAGCCACGCGTTTCGGTGGCGGTTGGACTGGCTACCAAGAGGAGCGAGCCACCGG